>JAAYOX010000178.1 GCA_012520135.1 Clostridia bacterium | reverse complement strand
GTGCGATTTCGAAGGCATCCGAAGGCAACTGAGCTCATCCCCAAACCGGGCTCCTCTGAAGCCCGCGATTAACATCGATTTGGCTTTAGGCAAGTTGTCAACAAATAAAAAGGAGCAAGAAATTTCTTGCTCCCCACAATTTTAAACCAACCGTCTAAGTAACTCTTCTCTATCCCCGGGCAGGCAATCAATGACCGGAACCTCTACCATGGTATATGCTCCCGGTTGCTGCCGGAAAGTAGCCCGAAGGGCAGACACCATTACCTGGGATGTCAAAGCCGGGTTATTAATCCTCATTTCATATTTAAACAGCTGATTATGAGTTTTGCCCGACACTCCTTTTCTCTCCATCAAGACACCATGGCCCCAATCAATCAATTGGTTCACGTCAGGTACCTGCCGGACATGGGTTTCATCATTAACAAAATAGGAATCCTGTAATACCGCATTCTCCACCGCCTTGAAATCAGCACCTTCCTCCAGTTCCACATAAACCATCCGCCGGTGAAGCCCCACTCCTAAGGGTATAGTCATGGAAAGGGCGTCTTTTACCCCTGGTATAGCTCTAACGGCTACCGTATGGCCCATACTCATCCCCGGACCAAAATTGGTATAAGTAATCCCCTGGGGAGCCATCATTTCCATCATGCACCGCAAAAGGGAATCGGTGCCCGGATCCCATCCGGCGGAAATGATAGCCACACTGCCGTTTTCTTTGGCTACACCATCAAGTTCTCGCCTCAAGTTAACGAGCTCACCGTGAATGTCATAACTGTCCACAGTATTGATACCCAAACTCAAACATTCCTTGGCATATTCAGGCACCATACGAGTGGGAACCGTCAACAAAGCTGCTTCTACTCCGGCAAGTTCTCTAATGCCGGTAACCACAGGGATACTGGCTAATTCGGGAGAATGTTCCCGGCTACCGCTACGTCTTACCACACCCACTAATTCTAGATCAGGGCTTGCCTGAACTGCTTCCACGGCAAATTGACCAACTTTTCCATAACCGACAACTGCTACCGTCCTTTTTTTCAAACTTTAAACCTCCTACCGAAAGTTCGAGCCGCTGATTACACGGACCGTTTAGGACAGTGTTCACATGAATTGCAGTAATCAGCCTTATCCTCAATGAGGATACAGTAAGCACCGTCTTCTTTCCAACAAGGCTTGGCGTAATTTACCGGTTGGCCTTCCCTGAAATGGCCTCCTTCACAATTTTGCACCCACCAGCAAGGATACAAATGGATCACTTGTTTGACTCCAGCCAGGTTAAGACCCTTTTCCTCAATCATCTTATTGATAAACCGTAAACGTCGCAAATCATTATTGGAATACAACCGTTGTTTATGGCTACGGGCAGGCTTAATCAGGCCGTTTCGTTCCCATACCCGAAGGGTTTCCGGATGCACCCCCAATAATTCCGCTACTACTCCTATAGTATACAAAGGCTGATCTGCATTAAATTCTACCATGCCACGTAACCTCCTAAGTAATTATTCTCCATCAAAATTTTGTTTGCTATATTATATAATTATTTTTTTTACTTGTAAACAGTTCAAAAGTAAATTTTAACAAAAACCAATAACAAATTGTTCAAAATTTTCTAAACATGAAGGAAACTTCTGGATTCCCGGAGAAGTATTTAACATCTCAACTAGAACGGAGGATGATGATGGTACTCAAAGATCTGTCTCGAGAACAATTGGAAAAGCTGATTAGCGATTTGGCCAAACGGTGGATCGCCCACGACGGGTTATGGTTTCTGGCAGCAGAAGGAAAATTCGATCTGGAAACGGCTATTGAACTGGATACCTTGGCCTGGGAGAAGTTCACTGTAATCGAGGCCAAGCGGATTATGGATTTTCTCCAGTTACCCCCCAACGGCGGTCTGAAGGCTTTGGCTACAGCCTTGGACTATCGTCTCTATGCTTTTCTGAACCAGCAAGTAACGGAATGGGTTGATGACAAGACTTTAGTGTTCAAAATGACCAATTGCCGCGTACAATCGGCCAGGAAGCGAAAAGGATTACCGGATTTCCCCTGTAAATCTGTTGGCTTAGTGGAATACAGCGGGTTTGCCAAAACCATCGACCCTCGCATTAAAACCCGGTGCATTGCCTGCCCGCCGGATCCCCATCCGGAAGAATATTATTGTGCTTGGGAGTTTACTATTGAAGACGAATAAAGGAAGAGAGGCCTCTATGTATATCGTAGAGGCCTTTGTACATCCTGCTATGCTGTGTTAATCGTGGGCTTCAGAGGAGCCCTTCGATTAACACCGCATAGCCTTTTGTCGAAAGTATGAGTAGCCAAGCTGGGGGCTTTTGTTATATTGTCTGCTGATTGCCAAACTGTCCAACTATTACCTGACAGATTGTGCAACATTTTAGACACCTCTTCGTCTATAATCGATGTAGCGGTTCCAAAAAGCCGGGAATCAGTATCAAAGATGACGAAGGAGGAAATAAGATGATCACCCGAGCAAAAAAACTAGTATCTATTCTTTTGGCAGTGGCCTTTTTATTGCCCCTGCTGGCAGGCCCGGTAGCCGCAGCTCCTGTGGCCGGCGACCCCCTGGGTTACTTTGTTTATCACATGGAAAAGGAAGGCCAGTTTTATTTTCTGGTAACAAACCCTTCCAACCAGGTGGTAAAACTAAACTTTAAGACTGAAAGAGAATTCGAGCTGGTTGTAAAGAAAGGTAATCAGGTTGTCTGGAAGTATTCCGACACTAAAGATTGGGCTAAAACTCCCAAGGAGGAAAACTTCCTGCCCGGACATGCCAAGTTGTATAAGGTAGACATTCCCAAACTACCGGCAGGCAACTATACCTTAAATGCCTTTTTTGCCGGCGGTCCTTCACAAGGTAATAGGGTTGCCCAAACTCAGTTTTCCATAGGCAATACGGGCTGGCAGCGTCCTGTTGAAAACAGCAAGGCTCTAAATTACCGGCTGTTTCAAGTGGACAACGAACTCATGTTGATAGCCCAAAATACTTCTTCAAAGCCTGTTCAACTGAGATTCCCCTCCGCTAAAGAATTTGACATTATAGTGTATAATTCCAGTTGGAGCAAAGTATGGCAGGATTCCTGGAACCACTGGTATGCCCAAAAAGCAAAAACCGAAACCCTGGCTCCGGGACAAGCTAAAGTATATCGCACCAAATTACCTAAGCTGGCTGACGGCAGGTACCACGCTTACGCCTATTTCTACGGCACCTCGGGCAAAGATGCGGTAGCCTCTTTGAACTTCTCCCTAAACAGTAAAGGTTGGGGAGGAAACAACGGCGGCATCAACTGGGATATTGCCAACAAGCTCAGCTTCAGTACCTGGTACAACGGAGGAAAACAGCCTCAAATCGCTTTTGAGGTCAAGAATAAAACCAAAAACCCGGTTAAAATCTCTTATCCCATGAGTAAAGCAATCAGAGTAGTAGTCAAGGGTGACAACGGCTATACATGGCAGTATAACACCAACCCGGCTGTTAATACCACTACAACCATTGCCGGCGGTGGAGCAAGTTATAGTTTTGTCTACTTGCCCAACCTCCCCAAAGGCAACTACACCGCTCAAGTCTACTACGAGGCTTACTCTAAATCCAAACCCGCTGCAACCACCAGCTTCCGTGTTTGGTAATAATTACGAAAACGCCGTAAAGCCCCATGCTTTTACGGCGTTTTACCTTCCTTGACTCCTGGCTACAATTAGCAGATCTGCCAGCTTGTCCCGATCCCATAACTCTACCCCCAATTGACCGGCCAACTGCCGAGCTTCTACGGTGAATTCCCGATTGGTTAACACAACGGCCCGGGCACAATGGTTGCGGGCAGCACCTTCCGCAGCCTTTTCAACAGGTCTGATGCCGACGGCGCCGGCATACTGTCTAACCATTACCGCTGTACGCTGCCCTTCCTTTTCTAAAATAATAGTAATCCATTGCTTCGCCTTTTGAGGTCGCTGGATTTGGTAGCCAACCCTTTTTAATAACTGCCCGCAAAAATGCTGAAAATCTTTTTTGGTCATCCGATCTATTTCATATAAACCTACCTGGGAAACATCCTCCAAGAGACATAAATAGTGCCCTAACAGGTATAGGGCCATCACAAAAACAGCACCGATTATCCACCAATAAACGGGAAAAGCCACTGTCTATTTCCCCCTAATTCTTTCACTGTCCTAATAGTTCGACACACGCACAAAATTACCTGCCGTATGAAAAAAACCCGCATATTTTGCGGGTTTAGCTCAGCTCCTCATAGGCTACACCGATTAAACCGGGGCCGGCATGAACACCCATTACCGGTCCAATCTGTCCCAACCAGCTTTCCTTGATTTTAAGGGAAGTGCACTCCATCAGTTCTTGATAAAGGACTTTAGCTTCATCCAGGGCGTCACTATGGGCCACAGCCAGATTAACGGTCTTGCCTTTAGTCTTTTCCAAAACAATTTCCTTTAATTTAGCCAAGGATTTGACCCGTCCCCGCACTTTGCTGAAAGTAAAATACTTGCCGTCTTCATTAATAGAAATAATCGGCTTCACATCCAATACTTCTCCCAGGGTACCGCTGACTAAACCAATCCTGCCACCTTTTTTCAGGTATTCCAAAGTCTTAACTACAAAGAAGACTTTGATCTTTTTCCTGGTTTCCTCTAACTGCTCGACCATTTCCCCCAATTTGATGCCCAGATCCCTCAACTGTACTGCCTTCAATACCAAAAAGCCCAGTCCTAAAGAGAGTGCTTTGGAATCGATGGTTTCTACTTCCAGTTCAGGGAAGTCTTTGGCAACCATCCGTACCACATCTAAAGTGCTGCTCAGCCCGGTAGAAATATGAATCGCCACAATTTGAGTGTATCCTGCTTCCTTCAGTCGCTGAAATAGTTCCCTGATTTCAGCCGGTCCGGGCATGGAAGTACTCGGTGTTTCCTGGGGCATCCTGGCGTAAACTTCTTCCGGGGTTATTTCGGTACCGTCTTCATATTGTTCATGATCACTGTATACAACTTTCAAGGGCAGGATGTGAATATTCAGTTTTTCTGCTAACTCTCGATCTAAATCACAGGTACTGTCAGTAACAATGGCAATCTTACTCAAATTCTCAGCCTCCAGTTAAGAAAATTGCCGCTCACTCCGCCCTTTGTGCACAATTTACGGCTAATTGTCTTCATTTTAGCCGAATCCGAGTCCCGTTACAAGATTTATTTCGTCTTTTCTTGTTCTAAACTTGATTTTGATACAAAGACACGAAAAAAGCACCCCATTTTGGGGGTGCCCGGAAGTTCTGCTTGCTTTATTCAATTTTTTCCAATTCATATTTACGCGAACCTAATCCCAGCTTTTCCGAATATGCCAGTTGCACTTGGTGGTCATTTTCAGGCCACAATTCCCTAAACAAGTTACGTCCTGCGATTTTAGTAAGCAGGTCCAAGGAGGCCTGATCGATAGCGACCGGATCGTAAGAAGCAAGAATGCCGATATCTTCGATGACCTTATCCTGAGCTTCTTTGATACAATCACATTCTTTAGTAATATGGATCAGGAAATTAAAGAAACACATTTTACCTTCTTTACCCTGTATTGCCCCTAAAGCATACTCAGCCATTTTTTCCTGGAGCAGAATACCGGAGGAGCTCTCGGGCACCCTGACGGCACCGGTACGGCAGGCGGCTACACATTCGGCGCAGCCATAGCACTTCTCATGGTCGATATGAGCCGAACCGTCAACATAAGCAATGGCACCTACCGGACAACGGCGAATACAGGACCCACAGGTATGGCACCGGTCTCTTTTGACGATGGGCTTCACATCGGCATGTTGTTTCTGCTTACCGCTTCTGGGCGCTGCGCCCATCCCCAGGTTTTTGATAGCTGCTCCCATACCGGTCAGGATATGACCGGTCATATGACTCAATACCACCAATACATCACTGTCTACCACATCATTGGCAATAGCCACCTTATCAAAATGATTCCCCGGAATTGAAACCTCAGTATGATTCCTTGACATTAAACCATCGGCAATAATCACCGGGACTCCCAGATTTTCAATGGAAAAACCGTGCTCATAGGCTTGCACTAAATGATCTACGGAGTTGGTCCTCTGTCCCCGGTAAAGGGTATTGGTATCCGTTAAAAAAGGCTTTGTTTCATAACCTTTGATTTTCTCCAGCAAAGGCTTTATAAAGGCCGGTTTAATATAGCCTGTATTATTCTGCTCCCCAAAGTGAAGCTTGACTGCTACAAAATCCTTCTTGTTAAAGATTTTTTCAAAGCCGGCTACCTCAAACAGTTCCACCACTTTAGCAGCGATTACTTCCTGCTTCTCCTCAGCTCCCAGGGGTGCATACCATACTTTGGACATTGTTCCTCACCTCTCCTATTCATTAATATCTATTCTACAATAATGAGGCTTCGGATCAAAAGGGAAACTACCGGCAATCAATCCAGCTCATGAATAAACAGACCGCTCCTGAGTTTCGGTTCAAACCAAGTGGACTTGGGGGGCATTACTTGACCCGCATCGGCGATCTTCATTAACTCTTCCACGGTGGTGGGATACATGGAGAAAGCCACAGCCATTCCTTGCCGCACCCGTTTCTCCAGTTCCCCTAAACCCCGGATACCTCCCACAAAATCGATTCTCTCGTCGGTTCTGGGATCATTGATACCTAATATGGGTTTCAGCAGATTATTCTGTAAAATGGAAACATCTAAAGCTTCTACCGGATGGTTTTCACCAAAAGTACCTGCTTTTGCCCTTAACCGGTACCACCGGTCTTCCAGGTACATACCAAAAACATGGGGTCCGTCCGGAGCAAAAGGCTGTTGCCCGGCTAGTTCCACAGAAAAATTGTCCCGGACCCGTTCCAGAAACCCGGTTACGGAAAGGCCGTTCAGATCTTTGACTACCCGGTTATAATCAAATATTTGCAGCTGCCGGTGGGGAAAAGCTACCGCCAAAAAATAATTATATTCTTCCTCCCCGGTATAATGGGGATTAACTTCCCGCCTTTTTAAACCTACCTTAACGGCGGAAGCGGAGCGATGGTGCCCATCGGCAATGTAAAGGGGATCAATCTGAGCAAAGATGCCAATTAATTGCTTAATGGTTTCTTCATCATCAATAATCCAGGCTCGATGAATAACCCCGTCTTCAGCGGTAAAATCATAGACGGGATCCCGTCGCTGCATCCAACCGGTCATGCATTCTTCAACTTCCTGTTGGGAGCGGTAAGTCATCAGAATCGGTCCCGTGTGGGCATTGCAAACGTCGACATGCTTAATCCTGTCAGCCTCTTTATCGGCTCTGGTAAACTCGTGTTTTTTGATCACATCGTTCAAATAATCATCAATCGAGACACAAAATACCAGCCCGGTTTGAGGACGCCCGTTCATAATTAGCTGGTAAAGATAGAGGTTGGGGCGATCATCCTGAAGGAGAATTCCTTCTTGACGGAACAACTTCAGGTTCAATGCCGCCTGTTCATAGACCCGGCTGTCATACAAATCAATAGCAGGATCCAAATCCACCTCAGCTTTGTCAATACGAAGAAAAGAATAGGGATTGTCTTTTACTAATTCCCTGGCTTCCTCGCTGTTCATTACATCGTAAGGAAGGGCGGCTACCTGAGCCACCAGTTCCGGCACGGGCCTGATTGCCCGGAAAGGTTTAATATTGGCCACAGAATACCTCCTATAAAATACAGTCGTCAACTCCCCACACCTAACGGTCTAAGGGAGCAGTTCCTCAATATTCGCCAGCAGTTCTTTTACTTCCTCCAAAGTCACATCTCCCATGTGAGCGATACGGAAAGTTTTTTCTTTCAAGTCTCCATATCCATTGGATATGACAAAGCCCCGTTCACCCAATCGCTTGTTTAATTCACCTACGTTAATCCCTCTGGTATTGGTAATTACCGTCAAAGTATCGGAACAGTATCTTTCCTCGGGGAATAAAGCGAAGTGAGTCTTCGCCCAATTTCTTACGTATTCAGCCATGGCCCGGTGCCTGGCAAAACGCTCCTCCAAGCCCTCGGCCAGGATCCGGTCTAATTGATAATCCAAGGCAAACATATGTGATAGCGAAGGAGTTGAAGGATATTGATAATCTTTCTTTTCAATATATTCATAAAGAGCCAGCAAATCCAGATAGAAACCCCGGTGCTCAACTTCCCTGGCAGCTGACACCGCCTTTTCCGACATGGTGCATATCGCTAAACCCGGGGGCAACGCCAGTGCCTTTTGGGTAGAGGTAATACAAATATCAACACCCAATTCATCAACAGGGATTTTTGAACCCCCGGCAGAACTGACGGTATCCAGGCAATAAACCACATCGGGATAGGATTTCATCACTTCAGCGATTTCCTCCACCGGGTTTTTCACTCCAGTGGAAGTTTCATTATGGGTGATAGTAATCAAATCATATTTGCCGGTGGCCAATACTTCCTCCACCATTTCCGGAGTAGTTGCTTGACCTAACTCCACTTTAAAAAGGTCAGCAGGCACATTGTTGGCCTTGGCCATTTTATACCAACGGTCTCCAAAAGCACCTACCGAGAAGACAGCTGCCCTTTTCCTGGTGCAAGAACGAATCGCCCCCTCCATTAAGCCGCTGCCGGAAGAAGTAGATAACAGTATTTGATGCTTTGTATACCAAAGCCGTTGCATTTTCTCTGTAATACTACGCTGTAATTGAGAGGCTTCCTTGCTCCGGTGGCCAATCATAGGTGTCGCCATCTTGGCCAATACTTCCTCTTTGACTTCTACAGGACCGGGAATAAACATCTTTTTATGCATTGTAATCCCTCCATTAGCCATGGTCTTTACCATAATAATCTTAATGCTGCTTCCTCCAGAACTTTGACCGCCGGTATTAACTGGTCAATTGAGACATACTCGTCAACGGCATGGGCCTGCTCCAGATACCCCGGCCCAAAGGTAAGACAGTGGGGCGTGCCTACCAAACTGGCCAAAATAGCCCCGTCGGTATAAGCAGGAAATCCGGCCAGGGAAACTTCTCCCACCACTTTTTGAACGCTTTCCATAAATGCCTGTAATAAAGGTGAATCTAACGGCATTTTCTGAGGCGGCCTCTGTAAGCCCAACCTGCGCCAGGAAGCCTTCGCTCCCGGCACTTGAGCAATACCTTCCCGCAAAGCCCTTTCTACCAATTCATCGGCCTCTTCTACCGTCATGGGAATGGTGGAGCGTATATCAATTTCCGCCTGACAATGATCAGGCACCATATTGGTCTTCACTCCCCCGGTGATTCTACCGATATTGACTGTAGCCGGGCCCAGCAGTTCATCATCATAGGGCAATTCTCCAACCAGCTCCTTAATTCTCATCAGACAGGCACTCATGGCATGAATGGCATCTACACCTTGTTGGGGATTGCCCGCATGAGCCAGCTTACCGGCAGTGTTGATTTGATACCAAAGGGGACCTTTATGGGCTCCTAAGACCTTAAGACCGGAAGGTTCCACCGCTACCAGATAGCTGTCCGGACTCACCCAGCCATTTTTTAAAGCAGCCATAGCCCCTTTCATCTCAGGACCCTCTTCATCCACAGTAGCCAAAAGAATCAGATCGCCCCTTGGTTTACTCTCTTGCCGGGCTAACTTCTTCATGGCCACCATAGCGGCTGCCAAGCCCCCCTTCATATCCGCACTGCCTCGACCGTAGAGACGCCCCTCTACTATTTCGCCACCGAAGGGATCCCGGGACCATCCATCTCCCGCCGGTACCGTATCCATATGGGCCAACCAGATCAACCGGGGAACTTCAGGCTCCCTGCCGGGAAGCCGGGCCACTACGTTAAACCGGTCACCTTCCACGGGCTCCCGCCGGACATCAAGGCCCTGGTTGTCAAGCCACCGGTAGATATATTCTCCGACCGCCGCCTCGGAACCGGTGGGATTCTCACTGGGTATCCTAACTAACTCTCTTGTCAGTTCAATAACTTCCTTATAATCGCATTCATTAGACATCTGAGAGCACTCCTTCATTTTAATCTTTTTATGTTTCGACTTGACATTAAAGTTTCCTTTTTATGTGCAAATAAAAACAAAAAGTCCCCTTCCTGACGGAACGAAGGACTAAACCAACAAGTTTTTACAGACTGGACAACATGGTTTTTTACTCAAATATGCTGCCAGCATTTTCTCATAAG
>JAAYOX010000177.1 GCA_012520135.1 Clostridia bacterium | reverse complement strand
TTACCCAATGATGTCACCACCTTTACCTATATTCTAGTGGTAAACACCTAATTGGGCAATGGAATCATCAAGTAGTAGCACCACTTATTTCAGCCACCTGCACCGCCTGTGGTCAGGCTTCCGGTTTGCCTGCCCTTACCCGGAGCCGGAAAAACATTATTCTAGACTAATTTTATCCCCGTTTCCATTATTTCTTTTGCCAACGGATCGGTGGGTTTAAAATCAGCAGTCCTAAACGGGCGAGGTTCAATCCTATAGTCTATTTTTCTTCTAATCCTCATTAGCAACATAGTATCCTCTATTATATCACCTGAAAAATCATCCCCTACCACAGCCACATCAATGTCACTATCCGATGAATTATTTCCTTTGGCGTAAGAGCCATACAAATAAATGTGTTTTACATCCATTTCCTCTTTAATCATCTTGCCGTAGTCGAGCACTATTTTTTCTATTTGTTTTTTATCAATGATAGTAGCCATGTTCTCAACTCCTTAATCTTTTCAATATTCGCTGCAGTAAACTCTTGGGTGCATTTTTTGTAAAAACTTCGCTTATAGTCCGGATACCTTGCATTGATATTAAAGGTTGTAGCTAAATCCAATACATCCATTTGCTCCTCTGTAGTTTGAACTTCGGCCTCTTTGGCTAACCTTAATAGGTCATGAGTTTTTGGCGGATGCTCACCATGTTTCTTAACATAGATAGCCTTTAACAGTTTCTCAATGACTAAGTGTCCCATGAATAAACTCCAGTGATAATCCTTACTTTCATACATATTTAACATGGTTCGAAAATCTGAGTTTGCTGTTTCAACCCAGTAATT
The DNA here is from genome assembly GCA_012520135.1 of Clostridia bacterium. Lineage (GTDB taxonomy): Bacteria > Bacillota > DULZ01 > DULZ01 > DULZ01 > JAAZDD01. The sequence goes on along the minus strand of JAAYOX010000177.1, from coordinate 2,149 downwards.
AACGACATCGTCTTGTTCCATCATATCCATACACCACCAACCTTAAATCTATTCCCCCAGCTTTTATAGCTTGCAGATTTTATAACTGTTTGTGCTGTAATTATATACCAATCCATTATCCTGATCAACCTGTCTAAAAACTGTTTCCATTTTCTAACTCTCCTGAACTAGATTAGAGATAAGGATATCCCAATTTCTATCCCTCGTTCAATCCCTCTGATGAGCCCCGCTTCCCTAAAAACTTCCACCGAGCCCTTCGCAACTTCACTTCCTCCTCGATATGTTGTTTCGATTTTTTCCAACATTTCCATAACATCCGCCCTGGTCAGGTTCTTCCCTGCATTGAAAATATACGTCATCAATGTTTCAAAATACTCTATGCCTATCTGTTTGTCTTCCGGTTCCTGCAGGAATTTGACGGCCATGTAGACAGTCTCCGGCGGCTCTTTATTATCTTTGGTACATATTAATAATTCCTAACCCTACAAGAAGGATTGCGGGAGCGTCCCGGAATCAAACAGCTTTAACCGGTTGTTTTTTGCAAAGGCCAGGGAATAGCCGCCTTCATTGTGGTAAAATATAGGCATTAAGGTAGTTTAAGGAGTGATCACATGTTCACCAATCGTTCCGTCCGGGAATACATAGAAAAAATGGCCGGTACCACTTTCCCCTCACCTAAAGGAGGAAGTGCACTGGCCATTACCGGCGCCATGGGCGCTGCTTTAATTAAGATGTGCTGCCAGGTGTCGGCAAAAAGGAACCCCGGGGGCCCCGGGGAAACCCGTTACCGGGAACTCCGGGAACAGGCTGAGGCCCTGATGGACCGGTTCCTTTTCCTAGCGGACCGGGACACGGAAGTTGTGGAGGAAATGATCCAGGCCCTCCGCCTTGCCAAAGGGAAAACCCCCGAACAGTGTAGCACCTTACAAGATAGTTACCAAGCCGCCGCCCAGGCCTTAGTTGAGATTAAAAACAGTTTGCAGGAATTGACGGAACTGGCGGAGAAGCTGCGGCCCCTGTGTGCCACCAGTTGCGTGATCGACCTGTACATCGTCCGGCACCTGGCCCGGGCCGCCATGGAAGCCACCGCTGAATCCGTCTTGGATAACGGCCTGATGCCGCAAAAATCCGGTTGCCCGCTGACTACTTAACGGTCCAGTAATCCAGTTCGAAGCCCTCTTCCTTCTTGTAACGATTAAACAGGTAATGACGGAACCGGACATATTCCCGGTAGTTGCACTCAATGCCTATTTCACCCATTTTGGCCACAAACCGTTCTATACCGGGAGGACAGCCCCAGATCTTGACGGCATTTTTGATGTTGGGATTGTCTTTATTCAGGTGGCAGGCACATTTGCCAAAAAGAACCGAATGATCGAATCCCGGAGCGGCCAACCGGCCTTTGCCGGTGACAATCTCCACATTGGGAAAGGGTTTTCCTTTGAATGCGGAAGACATGAGAATCAGCATTGGATTATACTGAACGGAACAACCGGTACAAAGGCTACTGTCATACTTCCGGATAGCCAGACCGGTGATCCCTTGCCTGGCAAAACCTTTGGGGCCGGTATCCTCCTCGGTCCATTCCCAATCGTAATCCACATATTCCCGGTGCCGGTACAGGTCTTCGCCCCGTATCTCATAATCAGCCGGGTCCAGGCTGTAGCCGTGCCACCGGGCATAGTTGTCCAGGTAATGTACTTCCTCAGGCTCATAACCCATGACTACAGCCCCGGCCAGGTCAACTGCAAAAGGATCCCGAGATGCCAGTAAAAGATCCTTGCGGAAAGCTTTTCCCGTGGGGCCGGGCCCTTTTTCAAGGGTGAATATACCGTCGATGACTGTCAGGGCCACCGGCAGTTTTTCAATAATCCTGGGAAAAGTCAGGCTCAGATCTTCTTCTCCCAGGCCGTGACAGAATTGTTTGGCATCCTTGCTCAGGCAGCCTTTCAGGTTTTTAATGCCCAAAGATACTTTCATCTGATTATGAGTTTTTAACACAGGCACATTGATAATCTTGTCTGCCTCAAGGGCACTTCTGGCCATGTCCAGCTTAAATCCGTCGCCATAATCCACCGGCACAAACTCTTCTTCATTAAAGTCCACCAGCTTCACACCGTAACGTTCAGCCAGCTTATAATAGCCTAAT
>JAAYOX010000176.1 GCA_012520135.1 Clostridia bacterium | reverse complement strand
TAGACTTCACCTTTGCGATAAAAAGCATTGTCCAGTACCGTTAAATGAAAAGGAACAGTAGTTTCTACTCCTTTGACAACCAGTTCAGACAAAGCACGTCGCATCCTGCCTATAGCTTCGGTCCTGTCTTCTCCCCAGACCACCAGTTTGCCAATTAAAGAGTCATAATAGGGAGGGATCGTATACCCCGGATACAGGGCAGAATCGAAACGAACCCCGAAACCTCCCGGAGCAAGAAAATCAGTTATTCGCCCGGGAGAAGGCCGGAACCCCTTCTGGGGATCTTCAGCATTAATCCGGCACTCAATGGCACATCCCCGGATAACTACATCATCTTGAGAAAATGACAGGGGATAGCCTGCGGCAATTCGAATTTGTTCTTTCACCAGATCGATGCCGGTAACCATTTCCGTGACCGGATGCTCTACTTGGAGTCTGGTGTTCATTTCCATAAAGTAAAAGTTATTATCACGGTCCAAGAGAAATTCAACGGTACCAAGACTATGATACCCAACAGCCTGAGCGGCAATGACAGCAGTTTTTCCCATCTCGGCCCTGGTTTCAGGATCAATTCTGTAAGCAGGAGCCTCTTCCAATATTTTTTGGTGTCTCCGTTGCAGGGAGCAGTCCCTTTCTCCCAAATGAACTATATTCCCCTGTTGATCGGCTACAATTTGTACTTCTATGTGCCGGGGTTCTTCGATGTATTTCTCAAGATAGACTTTGCTGTCGCCAAAGGCGGCGGCGGCTTCATTTTGGGCTATTTGCAATGCCTGCTTCAGGTCCTCATCATTTTGGGCGACCCGCATACCCCGTCCTCCGCCACCGGCAGAAGCCTTGACTATAACCGGATAGCCAACTTCTGCGGCAAAGGACAATGCTTCACCGGGGTCTTTGAGTACGCCGGGAGAACCGGGTACTACCGGTACACCGGCGGCCTGCATTGTTTCCCGGGCCTTTGCCTTAGAACCCATCAGACGCATTACCTGTGGTGACGGTCCAATAAAAGTTACACCGGCTCCGGCGCACAGCTCAGCAAAATAAGGGTTTTCCGATAAAAATCCATAGCCGGGATGGATAGCGTCAGCGCCTGTAATATTGGCAGCGCTGATGATATTGTTGATATTTAAATAACTGTGACCGGATTGGGGAGGGCCGATACAGACCGCTTCATCAGCAAGTTTAACGTGTAATGCTTCCTTGTCCGCCTCGGAATAGATCGCCACGGTTTTAAGATTTAAATCACGGCAGGCACGAATAATTCTTATTGCTACTTCTCCGCGATTAGCAATTAATACCTTTTTAAACATGTCCCTACTCCTCTGCTATCACAAAAAGTTCTTGCCCATATTCTACGGGCTCACCGTTTTCCACCAGGATTTCCACTACTCGCCCCGTTACTTCTGCTTCGATTTCATTCATCAATTTCATGGCTTCAATAATACAAACAGTTTGTCCCTTTGTGACCCGGCTGCCTACCTCTACAAAAGGATCAGCGTCGGGAGCCGGGGCTCGATAAAAAGTTCCTACCATCGGTGCTTTAACAACAAATTTTTTACTACCGGTTACCGGATTTGGTTCAGCTATAACGGCTTGGACCGGCGCCTCTCCATTGTTACTTTTTCCATTGGAGGAACCGGTTTCTTGTTCCCCGTTACTTCTCTTGATTACCAGCTTCACACCGTCGGCTTCAAAGTCCAGTTCGGCAATGCCGGTACTGTCTATGGTTTTAATCAGTTCCTGAATATCTTTTAAATCCATTTCCTTTCCTCCTTGTTTACCGGATATATCTTTGGCTTTACCAGTGACTGGTGCCGTGCCGGCAATAATACCGTCCTTGCGATCAGCAAAAAACTTTTTGGCTACCTGAGGGAATAGACAATAAGACAAAACATCCTCTTCCTGGGTGATATAGTCCTCTATTTCTTTCCGGGCACTTTCCAACATAGGTTCCAGGGAATCTGCAGGCCGGTGATGGAATACCGGTTCATCCCCAATAATCAGCCGGCGTATAGCATCTGGGATTGGTGCCGGTGCTTTGCCATAGGCCCCTCTTACATACGCTTTCACTTCGCCGGGTATCAGTTTATATCTTTTACCGGTCAGCACATTCAATACAGCTTGAGTGCCCACAATTTGACTGGTAGGAGTAACTAAAGGGGGATAGCCCAATTCCGCTCTTACTTTAGGAATTTCAGCCAGAACCTCCGGTAACCGGTGAACTGCTTTTTGGTCTTTCAATTGGGAAATCAGGTTAGAGATCATTCCTCCCGGAACCTGATGTTCAAAAACCTGCATATCGGAAATCCGGGTTACTCCCCGTTCGAAGCCCAATTCCTTGCGCAGTTCCTCAAAGTACTCGGCCACTTCAAAAAGGGTGGAGATATCCAGGCCGGTGTCGTGAGGGCTCCCTTGCAAGGCCCTTACCACTGTTTCCACAGGAGGCTGGGAAGCTCCGAAGGCTAAGGGCACCGAAGCCGTGTCAACCACGTCCACCCCTGCTCTGGCAGCCTCCAGGTAAGCACCTACCGCCAAACCGCCAATATAGTGGCTGTGCAGTTGAATAGGTACTTTCAAATGCTGCTTAAAAAGACTGACCAATTCATAAGCAAGATAGGGAGACAGCAAACCTGCCATATCTTTGATACAGATAGAATCGACTCCCATTTTCTCTAATTCCAAGGCAGTCTCCAGATAGTGTTCCATGGTATGCACGGGGCTGATGGTATAGACAACAGTGCCTTGGGCGTGAGCACCGGCTTTTTTGGTGGCTTCAATGGGCACTTCCATGTTCCTTAAGTCATTTAACGCATCAAAAATCCTGATAATGTCGATGCCGTTTTCTACCGATTTTTCCACAAAGACCCTTACCACATCGTCGGGATAATGTTGATAACCAACTAGTGATTGTCCTCTCAATAACATTTGCAACTTGGTTTTTTTCACTCTCTGCCTGATGATCCGCAAACGTTCCCAAGGATCTTCTCCCAGATAACGGAGACAAACATCAAAGGTGGCTCCACCCCAAACTTCTAAAGAATGATAGCCGATGTTATCAATTTTCTCCAAGACGGGAAGCATGTCCTTGGTCCTCATCCGAGTGGCCCATAAGCTCTGGTGCCCGTCCCTGAGAGTTGTATCTGTAATTTTTAATGGCTGCATAAGATGACCTCCTCAAAAAACCCCGGGTCACCCCAGGGTTACAAAACTGCAAACCGTTATGGTACATTATAAGGTATGGCAGTTAAGTACTGCAACAATTGCAGCCAATGTATACATTATATCTTAAAGTTGATCAATTATTCTCTGGCAAAGACAGTTACTTTGGCTAATGAAATCCCGGTAGTCCTGGTGACTAAGTCTGCTATGCGAGCGGCATCCTCTTCAGTAAAATCCCCGGATCGAACAACTACGGTAACACTCTCCGGTTGAACTACGGCAACTGCATCTGCATAGCCCCTGGCCATAATTAAGGCCTCCAAAGTCAACTCCTGGTCGATGGAATTAGTAATGGCCAGAAGTTTGTATTGAACCTCCTGCTTAATATCACTGCCCTCGTCGCCGGAGTTGATCATTGACTGCAATAATTCAATTTCCTGAGCTCGACGACGGTCCCGCTCCAGGCGGTATTCCATGAAAAACTCGTCTCCGCCGGGTTGTTCTTTAATAGTTTCCTGCTCCCTTTCCGGTGCTTCGGGAACCGCCATAGCCTGCTCTGCTAAGGTCTCCCGGTTCAACTCTTCCTCACCGCCTAGTGATTCAACGGGCTTTTGGGTAAAACTCAAATACAAAAACACCAGAGCCAGTACGCATAAAGCGACAATCACCGTATTGCGGTTAGTAATGATAGTCATCTAGGTCACCTATCCTCTCTTGGTAAGACTTGGATCCGGTGGGATTCCAGTCCCAAAGCCACCCGGGTTGCTTGCAACAGTTTACTTTTAACAACAGGGTTCTTGGCACCGTCGGCCACGATCAACACTCCCTGGATTTGAGGACTGCTTTCCTGAATAACCACCGGCTGTTCCTGAGTTTGATTACCTCTAATCAATACATATTGGTCGGAAGAATTATCTTCCGTGGTCAGTCTAACTCCTCCTCCCTGATCTTTCTCATCGATAACACGTTTATTGGCACTGACATTGACGGCGTATTCATACCGGATACCGGTGGCAAGGAAAACGGATACGTCTACTTGGCCCGCACCTTCCACCTGAGAAAGAATTGCTTTCAGCCGCCGTTCCAGAGCTTGTTCAGTCCTCTCAATTTCCGTTTCTGCGATGGCTGTCTCTATTGGCCTTACCACCGTTTCTTTTGGTTTTGCCCCCCATTGACCGGCTCCGAATAGAGATACTCCAATAATTAATGTTCCGATGAGAATACCGGTAGTATATTTATGTTTATCCCCAAAGCGATCCCAAATGCCCTTCTTGTTATCCTCCAATCTGCTCCACCTCCAATAACTTCTCATTAGTATTCGGCCAAATCCATTTGATTCCGGCTCCAATTCAGCTCTTCGATTAACTGATTAGCTTATGGTCGCCGGTCTGCCAAATCCACTTGAATTAGGGATTGGTCTATACCCAGGTAAGC
>JAAYOX010000175.1 GCA_012520135.1 Clostridia bacterium | reverse complement strand
GCTTAATCAATCTCTTTAACTCCTGGAGCCATTCCCTTTGCCTCTTCCCAATGCTAGGAAGCCAATGAGTATTCCTTCACCTCCGCTATTGCGCAACCAATTAACACTAAGTAAAATCCTTCAAGCCCTTACATTTTTCCTTTATGCCCTTCGACAATTCCAATGTTTTCTCCCATGTCTTTTCTGTTTCGTACTGCAGGAACCTGTATAAGGGTTTTAATTCCTCAGTTTCATCGTACTTTTGCAGGCATTCATAATACAGCCGTTTATCCTCATCATAAATGATAAGAGGCGGATGATTATTAATCATAAGGTAGTAATTCAGCAGAGTTCTTCCCACTCGTCCGTTGCCATCAGCAAAAGGATGGATGTACTCAAACTTGGCATGCAAATAGGCTGCAGCCATTAATATGTCTTTTCCCTTGTAGGTATTTACTTCAGCGATCAGCTCTTCCAGATCGCTTTCCACTTGTTCTGCCGGCGAACCTACCTGGTAGATACCAGTCACATAATCATGTTTTTTAAATTCTCCGGGCCTTTCCTGATTGGCTATATACCTATGCTCATCATAAGTTCCCGCAGTGAGGATACGGTGGACATCCTTAAGCAACTCCAGGCTTAAAGATTCTTTATTGACTATTTTCTCCTTCAAATACTCATAGCACAGTTTCTGATTGTGCTGTTCCATAACGGCACGAGGATTTCCGGAAAACCCCACCACTTTTCCGTTTTCAAAAATTTCCCGGGTATCAAAATAGGTGATTTCCTCATTCTCAATTCTTCCAGAATGAAAAGCAAACAGGATACGAAAATTATGGAGATATTTGTCCAAATCAGTGGGAGAGACAATATCATAGGACTGCCATAATTCAACGATTTGACGGTACAGTTCTAATCACGCCCTTCCCGTTGCCATTATTTGCTTAATTATACCACATTCGACGGCTTTAAAGTGATGCCGGACAGAAAAGCCCCACTTGTTGACCAAGAGGGGCTTCTGCTTAAATGAATATTTGATTATAAGGGTCCTTATCCCAAATCCCCTGCCGCTTTAATTTTCACCCGGCTGGTTTTGCCCGCATAATAGGCCAGGGGGACATCTTCCACATCAATAATCTCCACCGTTTCCCGCAGGGCACCGGCGACAACTGCCATCTCAATTGCTTCCTGTTTGGCCTGGGCCAGCGCTTCCTCCCGGGGCACTTTTTCATAATCAACCAGCTTTTCGTAAGTACCGCTGACTTTGGAGATGGCAGAACCAATGGCGTTGGCCGTACCGAAATGGGCAGGCTTAACTACCGATTTGGCCCCCGCCAGTTTCTCCGGCAGGATGATGGATCCGCCGCCTACCAAAATTACATCCACATCCTCATTGGATAATTTCATGGCATCCAGGGCATCTTCCACCAGCCGGCAAATGGCTTCCATAGCTTTCCGAGCGAATCCCTCGTCCAGACCGGCCACCTTGGATTTATCCCCCAAGTCGTACAGACCCAGTCGCACGGCAATATCCGTGGCGGTTACCGTATCCCCGCCGAAAATCAAAGCCTTTTCCGTAATCCGGTAGCCTACGCTGTCAGGACCTACCGTGACGGAGCCGTCCTCCCGCTCCCTGACAATGGAACCGCCGCCCAAACCGATGGTCAGCACATCGGGCATCCGGAAATTGGTGCGGACTCCGCCAATGGTAGCCCCAACACTGGACTCCCGGGGGAAGCCCTTTTGAAGCACTCCGAGGTCAGTGGTGGTGCCTCCCACGTCAACCACAACTGCATTCTCCAGTTTCGACAGGTAACTGGCTCCCCGGATGGAGTTGGTAGGCCCGCAGGCAATGGTCAAAATGGGGTAACGGCGAGCCTGGTCCAGGGTCATCAGAGTACCGTCATTCTGGGACAGGTAAACAGCGGCACCGGTCACTCCCAGGTCGGCCAAGGAACGAGCAAAGCCTTCCGTGAACTGTTGGGCCACCTGGCACAGGGCGGAATTCAAGATAGCAGCGTTTTCCCGCTCGATAAGGCCCATGGAACCGATTTCACCGGAGAGGGAGATGTGCATGTCCTGCCCCAGGATCTCCCGGCAAAGCTCTGCGGCCCGGACTTCATGATCGTTTCTGACAGTGGAAAAGACGCAGGAAATGGCTACCGATTGGACTTTCCCCTTGATTTCCCGGAAGAAAGCCCTCGCCGCCTCTTCATCAAAGGGAGCGATTTCCTTGCCGTCGTGCTCAAAGCCGCCGCCGATCATTTTTTGGGCAATCACCACTTTTCGGAGATCATCGTCCCAGTCGGTCATAGGCGGGATGCCCACCGCCGCCGGTGCTCCAATCCGCAAAACGGCAATGGGCGCCAGGTTTTTCCGCTCCACAATGGCATTGGTACACTGGGTAGTCCCCAACATGGCCTGGCCTATCCGGCTCCGGTCCAACCCGGATAACTCCAGTAATTGCTTTACGGCACCAACAATACCCTCCTGAATGTCTCCGGAAGTAGGGTGCTTCACCTCTGCCACCACTTTCAGGTTCTCGTCAATTAAGACCGCGTCGGTGTTGGTACCTCCCACGTCAATACCCAGTTTATACATTGGCCCTGCCTCCTTTCACCCGTTCTTCCACCGGAATGTAGTCGGTGTCGCAGCCGAAATAACGGGGCCCCACCAGTTCCAATCCTTTGGGAGTACGCCACAGTTCAAAGCATTTGAGGCCCACCACCAGCACTCTTTTGCCGTACTTCAAGGCATCGGTAGTTACCGGTATAAATGTTTCCGAATCTACCAGCGAGATCAGATCCGGTACGGTGGCCACGATTTCCCCCTCCACGGCAGCCACCAGATTTTCATTCTGAAACTCTACATAGGCCTTCCGGCCCTTGTCTTCTCCCAAACCTTCCAAAATTACTTTGCCGAAATTGAAACCTTTCCGGGTCTCCCGCAGCACATCAACAATCTTGCCCTTGAACAGTTTAAAACCCTCCGTGGCTTGGAAGAAAGCTTCTTCCCGTGTGCCGGCGGTACCGGACTTCAGGGTGCGGATAGCCCGGCCCAGCTGTTCGCTTCTGGTCATGATGTTTTTCACGGCATACTCTTTGAGGGTTTTTCCGTCAATGATATAGAGGCACACGGAAACACTGCCGCCGCAGCTCATGGTCACCGCCCGGGCCAGTTCTTCCGTCCACTTATTGGTAATGGTGTCAAAGATAACGCTGTTGCCTTTCTCATCAGTCAGGGCCATGGGAGTGGCACTGACTCCGCCGATGGTGAAGGTAACCATCTGGAGTTCAGGAAAAGCCCGGCCCATCCCGTCTGCATCAACCAGGGGCAGCCCCAACCGGGCCGCGGCGGCGATGGGCAGCATGCTGTTGACGCCCCCAGCCTCAATGGGCATCAGTGCATAAATTTCTTTACCGTAAAACCGGGATACCATATTGTATAAAGTTTTGTATTCATTGCCCCCGATGGCTTTCTCTGACAAAACCGTCGGGGCACCCATCATGGCCATAGGCACTACCAGGGCATCGTCAGGCACTTCTTCAGGATCCAGCATGGTTACCGGACCGCATTCCCGGACGGCACTGATGGCCACCAGCTTCCCGATATAAGGATCCCCTCCCCCGCCGGCTCCCAACAAAGCCGCACCAAGGGCCATATCCTCAATCTCCGTCAACCCTATTTTCCGCAAGCCAACCTCCTCCTTTACCGAACACTAATATTTCAACTAATAAAACCAGTATAGCCCAGCCGGAGGAGGTTGTTAATTAGCCCGGCAACAGAAAAACAGCCGGGGTATTTTGTCCCTTGGGACAAAGAACCCCGGCTAGGAGCCCAGTATCCTGTTGATGGCCACCGCCTCATATAACTTGGCGGAGGCAGGCATGGTACCCACCCGGTAACCCAGGCGGTCCGATATACATTTCAACCGGTACTTAATCGTATTCTTGTGGAGGAACAATTTCTTGGCGGTGTCAGTCAAGCCGCTTCCTGTATCCAGCAAATAGACCGCCAGGGTGTGGATCAATTCCCTGGCCTCCCTGTCGCCTTCCAGGATACCAAGAGGGGCCAGGGCCTCCGCCAAGGCCGCCTCACCCTGATCAATTCGTGCCCGGCAAGCTTTGGCAAAATCCAGCTCCGCCTCACTGAAACAGACGCGACCGGGAAAGATTAGCTTCAGATCGGCGGCATAATCCCGGTTAGCCAGATAAGCTGCTCTCACTGCCGCAGTATCCTGCAAATTGCGAAACACGGTCAAGCTGCCGGTTTCCGGCAACTGGGCCAGCAGGTCTTTTTTGAGGGTCTCCGTATCCTGCAGGGTCCGGGGACCGTCCATGAAAAGCACCAGGCAGTCTTCATAGACATCGGCAAAAGAAGTGCGGCAATACTGTTTAGCCACTTCCCAGGCCCGTTTTGCTGCCTCCGGAATAAAGCCGCGGCTACCGGCCTCCGGCATAGCGATCCACATGGCATGAACAGAAGCCACATCAATCTGAAACAAATCCGCCAAACGCCGCATTTTCATGGGCTCGTCCTGCATAATGGCCTTGACCAGTTCGGAAATCACCACTTTGTCATGTTCCTGGCTCCAGAGCCTTACGGCCAGCTGTACTATTTCCGCTGCCTGCTGGAACTCACCGCTTGACAGGGGTGTACCCTCCCTGATCAGAAACAAATCCATTCCCGGACCGGTCCCGGAATCAATGGGAGCCCGGTAGAGCAATCCACCGGGAACATGAGGAAATTGTGCAGGTTTTCCGGGTGTCTCAGGCAACGATGCTTTTTTCAGGTGAGTGTGCAAACCGGACAAGGTACGGGGCCAGGCCGCTTCATTGAGCACCTTCCCTTGAGCATCAGTCAGAATGACCGTGGCCCGGATCCGGTCCGATAACATTTTGACTACCGTATCTACCGTCCGCTGGTGTTGGGGCAGACGGGAAGCCCGTTCCAGCAGCTCTACCACCATGGACCCTCCGGCAGACCGGT
>JAAYOX010000174.1 GCA_012520135.1 Clostridia bacterium | reverse complement strand
TCTATGATATGTCCGTTTCGGAAAAGCAGACCCTGGAAATCGTGAAGATTCTTTACCGGGGCGCCGATATTTTAATCTTGGATGAGCCTACGGCTGTGCTTACCCCCCAAGAGACAGAAAAACTTTTTGCCGTCATGCGTACTATGAAGGCCGATGGCAAATCCATTGTGATCATTACCCATAAGCTTCATGAAGTCATGGAAATCTCCGATCGGGTGGCTGTTTTACGCCGGGGTGAATTTGTCGGCGAAGTGGCTACCAAGGATACCAATCCCCAGAAGCTTACCGAAATGATGGTGGGTCGCGCCGTTTCCCTTAATATAGACAGACCGGAACCCAAGAACCTGGTGGAACGCTTGGTAGTGAAGAATCTAACGGTCCTGGATGCAGACGGTTTAAAGCGGCTGGATAATGTCTCATTTACCGCCTATGGCGGTGAGATCTTGGGCGTAGCAGGTATCACCGGCAGTGGCCAGCGGGAATTGCTGGAAGCCGTAGCCGGTTTGCAACGCGTTGAAAGCGGCGGCTCTATCCGCTTGATTACCCCTGACGGGAAGCAGGAGGAGCTTGCCGGGAGGGACCCCCTGGAAATTTATAAGCTGGGGGTGGGCTTGGCCTTTGTACCGGAGGATCGCTTCGGCATGGGGCTGGTAGCCAGTATGGATCTGATTGATAATGTGATGCTTAGGAGCTATAAACAGGGAAAATCTTTTTTCACTGACCGCAAGGCCCCCAGAAAACTGGCCCAAAGTATCGTGGAACAGTTGGAGGTCGTTACTCCTAGCCTCAGAACCCCCATCCGGCGTCTTTCCGGCGGTAATGTGCAAAAGATGCTGGTTGGCCGGGAAATCGCCGGTAACCCTTCCTTGTTGATGACCGCTTACGCCGTGCGGGGCCTGGATGTCAGGACCACCCAGACCATCTTTCGCTTGCTGAATGAGCAAAAGGAAAAGGGGACGGCCGTCATCTACGTGGGTGAGGATCTGGACGTGCTGCTTGAACTCTGCGACAGGATACTGGTTCTCTGTGCAGGTAAGCTCAGCGGCATTGTCGATGCCCGCACCGCTAAAAAAGAGGAATTGGGTTTAATGATGACACATGTGGGTGAGGAGGCGGCGGTATGAAAAATGACAATACATGCGTAGAGCCCTTTGTGCGCATTTCCAAGCGCGGTGTGCCAATCCCCGTATGGAAGGCCATGGGTATCCGGGCTCTTGCCTTACTGGCAGCTTTGATCATTTGCGCTATTATCATTTTCGCCATTGTAAAACTGAATCCCCTGAAGGTATACGTCGCTATGTTTGAAGGGGCTTTCGGCACCAACAAACGCATGTGGGTAACCATCCGCGATATGATGATGCTGTTATGTATCGCTCTTGGTCTGGCACCGGCTTTTAAAATGCGTTTCTGGAATATCGGTGCGGAAGGCCAGATCCTGTTGGGCGGAATTGCTTCTGCCTTCTGCATGATTCATTTGAGCGGTTACCTCAGCACCCTGCCGATGATGCTTTTAATGTTTGTGCTGAGCATTGTGGCCGGCGGCATCTGGGGTTGGATTCCGGGTTTTTTCAAAGCTAAATGGGGCACTAACGAAACCCTGTTCACTTTGATGATGAACTATATCGCTATTCAACTCACAGCTTATTTTGTGGCCCTTTGGGAAAACCCCATCGGCTCCAACACCGTTGGGGTGATTAATGCCAGAACCAAGATCGGCTGGTTTCCGGAGCTATTCGGTCAGGCCTATGCTTTAAACGTGATCCTGGTTCTGACATTGACGGTAATTATGTTTGTCTACCTGCGCTACAGCAAGCAGGGCTATGAGGTGGCTGTGGTAGGCGAAAGTCAGAACACTGCCCGTTATGCCGCCATGAATGTGCCCAAGGTCATCATGCGCACAACCTTTATCTCCGGTGCTATCTGCGGTATTGCCGGATTCCTGGCTGTATCAGGTGCCAGCCATACTATCTCCACCAGCACCGCCGGAGGGCGGGGCTTTACCGCTATTATCGTGGCCTGGCTTGCCAAATTCAATCCCTTTGTGATGATACTTATCACCGCACTGCTGGTATTCCTGGATAAAGGAGCCATTGAGATTGCGTCGCGCTATAACTTGAACAACCATGTGTCGAATATGTTGGTGGGTATCATCCTGTTCTTCGTCATGGGCAGCGAATTCTTCATTGACTATAAGGTCAAATTTCGAGGCGGCAAGCAGAAGGAGGTACAGGCATGACACAACTGATAGCACTATTACAAGCCGGTATTATGTTCGGTACCGTTATTCTCTATGGATCTACCGGTGAGACTCTGGCCGAGAAATCCGGTAACCTTAACTTGGGTGTTCCGGGTATCATGTATTTGGGCGGTATTGTAGGGCTCATGGGTGTGTTCTTCTATGAAATGAATAATCCTGAACCCAATAAGCTGGTCTGTATCCTAATCGCTATGGCTTCGGCCTTTTTGGCTGCTACCTTGGGCGGGCTCATTTTCAGCGTTCTGACCATTACTTTGAGAACTAATCAGATTGTCACCGGCTTGGCATTAACCATATTTGCCGGCGGTTTCGCCAACTTTTTCGGCGGTTCTTTGAACAGATTGGCCGGCGGTGTAGGCCAGATTTCCGTAGCCACCACCAGTTCTGCTTTTAGGGCCAGTTTGCCCTTTGCTCAGGATTTGCCTCCGGTGTTGGGCATGCTCCTCGGTTTTGGTTTTATGGTCTACCTGGCTGTGGCTGTAGCGCTGTTTGTTGACTGGTTTATTAATCGCACCAGTATAGGACTAAACCTGCGTGCTGTAGGTGAAAACCCCGGTACCGCTGATGCGGCAGGCATCAAGGTTATCTTATATAAGTATTTGGCTACCTGTATTGGTGCGGGCATCTCCGGGCTGGGCGGTCTCTTCTACGTGATGGATTATACCAAGGGCACCTGGGACAGTGACGGCGGCATTGAACGCCTGGGCTGGCTGGCTGTGGCTTTGGTTATTTTCTCCGGTTGGAAGCCCAAAAAGGGCATCTGGGGTGCCTACCTGTTCGGTATGCTTTTCTGGCTTTTCTTCTACATTCCGGATTTGACCCGGCGCTCCATGGAACTATTCAAGATGCTGCCTTATTTGGTGACCATTATCGTCCTGGTAGTCGTCTCCATGCGTCGCAGGCGGGAGAACGAACCCCCTGCCGGCCTGGGCATACCCTATTTCCGCGAGGAACGCTAGTACAATCGCAAGTTGTAAATAAAAAGAAGGGCAATTGCCCGAACGTATACTCCATTGAAACCCCGGTAAGGACAGGTTCCTGCCGGGGTTAAATAATTGCAAAAAATTTTGCGGCAAAAAAAGGATAATCAAACCCGTGTTAGAATATTTAGAATATTGGATCATGTTTTAAGAGGAGGCATTTTAATTTATGAGTGAAAACGGTCAATTCAATGCTTTGCTGGGTGCAGATGAGGTAGTCCAACCGCCGGCGGATCTGGTAGCCAGTGATGCTTACATTAAAGACTGGCAAGAGACGCACCGGGCATCATTGGCTGATTTGGAGGGCTTTTGGGATAAAGTAGCCCGGGATTTTCATTGGTTTAAGGAGTGGGATCGGGTATTAGACTGGCAGTATCCTTATGCCAAATGGTTTGTCGGTGGACAGACTAACATCACTTACAATTGTCTGGATCGCCACGTTCAAGGTGCCAAGAAAAACAAAGTAGCACTAATCTGGGAAGGTGAAGACGGAGAAGAACGGGTCTTTAGTTACCGGCAACTGTTGTTTTATGTAAACAAGATGGCCAATGTACTTAAAGGACTCGGCGTTGGCAAAGGTGATCGGGTCTGTATCTATATGCCCCTTACCCCCGAAGGAATCATATCTATGTTGGCTTGTGCCAGAATTGGCGCCGTACATAGTGTGGTGTATGCCGGTTTGGGCCACGGGGCTTTAAGAGATAGGATTGTGGATGCTGAGGCCAAGGCAGTTATTTGTGCCGATATTAGCTACCGGCGAGGGAAAACTGTAGAGCTCTTGGATATCGTTCGCAACGCGGTAGAAGGTTTAGATGTGGTGGAGAGCGTTATTGTTCATCGTCGCCATGAGGAGAAAAGGCCTCTGGGTCCCAAAGAGCATGATTTGGATGAATTAATGGCTAATGCTTCTCATGAATGTGAAGCGGAAGTAATGGATGCGGAAGACCTCCTGTTTATCTTATATACTTCGGGCACCACCGGCAAGCCTAAAGGCACAGTTTTCGTCCATGGCGGCTACATGGTTGGTACTGCTTACCATGCAAAAGCCTTTATGAATATTTCCGACAGTGACATTTACTGGTCAACTTCGGATATCGGTTGGATAGTGGGCCATAGTTATATTGTTTACGCCCCGTTAACCATAGGGGCTACCTGTCTGGTACGGGAAGGAGCCCCGGACTATCCGGATCCGGGTACATTTTACCGGCTCATTGAAAAGTATGGTGTCAGCCGCATTTTTACTGCACCTACATTGCTTCGGATGTTGATGCGTTATGGCAATGATTGGATCGAGAAATATGATTTGAGTTCTATTCGCCAGATTGTTTGTGCCGGGGAGCCTATGAACCCTGAAGCCTGGTGGTGGGGTTACAGAAACTTGTGTGGTAACGGCAAGGCCTGGATTTGCGATAATATGTGGCAGACGGAAACGGGAGCACCTCTGGTATGTACTCCCCTATCCCTTCCGGCTAAGCCTGGCTACTGTGGCGTTTTAGCGATTGGCATTGATGGAGACGTAGTTGATAACCAGGGAGAACCGGTAGCTACCGGTCAAGGAGGTAATTTCGTCATCAAAAATCCTTGGCCCAGCATGTTCAGGACTGTCTACAATGATCCGGAAAGATATGAACAATACTGGAATACTATTCCCGGCTGCTATGTAACCGGTGATGTTGCTACCCGTGATGAAGACGGCTACATTATGTTCTTGGGCCGGTCCGACGATATTTTGAATCCGGCAGGGCACCGGATCGGTACCGCTGATGTGGAAAGTGCTTTAGTCAGTCATCCGGCGGTTGCCGAGGCAGCGGTTATCGGTAAACCGGATCCCATTAAGGGTGAGAGTATCAAAGCTTTTGTCACCCTGCGGGTAGGCAATGAACCCTCTGAGGAATTGGGTAAACAAATCGTGGCCCATGTGCGTGAGGTGCTGGGTCCCATAGCTGCTCCCAGTGAACTGCAATTTGTAGGCAGTTTGCCTAAAACCCGGAGTGGTAAGATCATGCGTCGATTACTAAAAGCCCAGGAATTGGGCCTGGATATTGGGGATATTTCCACTTTGGAAGAGTAATAGCAGTTGGTCTTGGATAGATGCGGAAGGAAAAGCGACTTTGGCGTAGAAATAGGAGACTGTAGGGTAGCGGAGCAGCCTTGCTTGGAGGTGGCTCTATGGCTGAAAATACCGTTAATAAACGCCAATACTTCCGCCTCAAGGTTAATAATGAGCCTTGCCGCTTTCAAATTATCTCCATTCATGGAACGAAAGTTAGCGTGGATAAGGAAATGTTTGGCGAAATACTCGATATTAGTGCCGGAGGGCTACTGTTTCAGGGCCCTCTGGATATCCCTGTAGACAAAAACTTTGTCGTCAAAGGCTTTTTTAAGCTCATGGGAGAATCTTTTGCCTTGGAAGGGACCATAGTACGAAAAGAACCTCATGGAGAGCTGTTCCGCTATGGTCTTCGCTTTGAAAATTTAATCGACAGGGATCGAGAACGGTTATTACGTGTACTAGGCCGCTTACAGATTAAACAGCGGATCAAGCAAGCCAAATCCCAGTCAAAGGGAAACTAACGGTTGCGTTGTTTCTCCCAGTGCTGTATAATTACCATAATTAAATAAATGCGGAATAAGTGTTAAGGGAAGTCCGGTGGAAAACCGGCGCGGTACCGCCACTGTGATGGGGAGTCCTTTTACGGGATACCACTGTTAGGAGTAACTCCTGACGGGAAGGTGTAAGAGGATGTGGAACCTAAGCCAGGAGACCTACTTGTTCTGAGATCACCGTTATGACCCACGAGTATGGGCAGGGGGATGGATAGGACGTGTATACGAATCCTCTGCTGCCGGGCAGAGGATTTTTTGTTCTTAAGTGAGCCTGTTTGTTAGTTTTGCGGGAGGGGGTGGCAAGTCAGTGGGTAGTCAGGAGAATATAGATCAATACGGCTTGGGAACTGTCTGGCATAGCGGGCGTACCTGGCGGCGAGGAATCACTACCGGCACCTGTGCAACGGCAGCGGCTAAAGGAGCGGCCCTTCTGTTGATGGGAAATCCGCCAACAGGAAATGTAGCAGTAACCCTACCCGGTGGAAGAGTCTTAAGGGTTCCCCTGTCCCGGCAGGAGATGATGCCGGAAGGGGCTATAGCCTCCGTCATCAAGGACGGAGGAGATGATCCCGATCAGACCCATGGATTAACCATTACTGCCCGGGTTTGGCCCAGTTCCACTAAGGAAATCAAACTGACAGCCGGTGAAGGCGTTGGTATAGTGACCAAGCCCGGCCTGCCGGTTGCACCGGGAGAACCGGCCATTAATCCTGTGCCTCGCCAAATGATTCTTGCCAATGTTACAGAGGTTTTAGGCGATTTAGGAGCGGTGATTGAGATTTCAGTACCTGGAGGGGAAAAGACGGCTCTTAAAACGATGAATCCCCAGTTAGGTATCATAGGAGGTATTTCTATCTTAGGTACGACGGGGATTGTGGAACCAATGTCGGAGGAAGCGTTCAAGTATTCCCTGATAGGCCGGGTCCGCCAGGTGAAAGCTTTGGGCTTCTCTACCCTGGTACTTGTGCCCGGTCGCACCGGAGAAAAAGCCGCTATCGAACAATTTGGCATAGCTGCCGACATGATTGCTCAAATGAGTAATTTTGTGGGATATATGCTGGAAACGGGGGTCAGGGAAGGTTTTCGAACTATGCTACTGGTAGGCCACCTGGGGAAATTAGTGAAGGTAGCGGGAGGTAATTTCCATACCCATAACCGGGTTTCCGACGGTCGACTGGAAACCATGGCTGCTTGGTTGGGAGTGTTAGGCGCCCCTCCCTCTTTACTGGAAGAATTGCTCAGTCAAACTACTACGGAAGGGGCCATCACCTTAGTTAAGGAACATGGTTTTGAACACCTGTTTCCCTTGTTGGCCCGGGAAGCAGAGAAACGATGTGAGTTGTACTTACGGGGAGAGGAAGTTCAGGTTGGAGTAGTCATGACTGATATTAATGGGGGGCTTATAGGCATGGGACCAAAAGCCTGCCGGATTGGAGGCGATGTAGAATGGCAAATCCCATCAAAGTAATCGGAATCGGCCCGGGAAGTCCTGACTATTTATTGCCGGCAGCGGTGACAGCCGTAGCCCAATGCCAGGTGTTGGTGGGTTCTCCACGGGCTATGGCGCTGTTCGATATTCAGGATAAGGAAATTCACTCTTTGAACGGTAATCTGGAGGCGGCACTCCAATTCCTGCGTAACCGGGACAGGAGCAAGACTGTGGGAGTGTTGGTCAGCGGTGATCCGGGTTTCTACAGTTTATTAAGTTACCTGCGCCGCAATCTGGAGGAAGAGTTGGAAGTCATCCCGGGGCTCAGTTCTCTCCAAGTGGCTTTCGCCCGGTTGGGCCTTCCCTGGCAGGATGCCTGCCTTCTCAGTCTCCACGGTCGCCCCCTGGCTACCTTACTACCCTACCTGGAGGAAAGAAAGCCCATGGGCCTATTGATAGACAGCCGGATGAAAGCTGGGGAATTGGCAAAATTGATGGGAGCTTACGGGTCTTTTCGGGTCCATATCTGCCGCAATTTAACTTACCCGGAGGAAACAATCCGGACTTTGACTCCCGAGCAACTGGCAGAGGAGAGTAATTTAGGCAATGCAGTGGTGGTGATAATCCCCGATGATTAACCGTAAGGAACGGCATATGGCTCCCGGCATTCCCGATGAATTCTTTATCCGGGGTCAAGTGCCCATGACCAAAGAAGAAGTAAGGGCGGTAACTCTGGCTAAAGGAAAACTGTTTCCCGAAGCAATCGTCTATGATCTGGGGTCCGGAACCGGTTCAATTGCCATTGAAGCGGCTCTCTTAGCACCCAGAGGTCGGGTTTATGCTTATGAACGAAATCCGGAAGCAGTATCTTTAATCAAGCAAAACCGGGACCGGTTCGAAGTTACTAATCTTGAGATTTTATGTAAAGAAGCCCCCCAGGGACTGGAGGAATTGCCGAAAGCCCATACCGTTTTTATTGGGGGCAGCGGAGGTCGTTTACGAGAAATACTGGCTAAAAGTTTAGCCAAGTTACAGCCTAAAGGACGGATTGTGCTTAATGCCATTACCCTGGAAACGCTGCAGACCGGATTGGCCTTTGCCAGAGAGGAAAATCTCAAGGTGGAAGCCGTTACCCTCAGCGTGTCTCGCCTGGAGGAAATCGGGAAGTCCCACTGGTGGAAAGCTTTAAATCCCATTAATATTATTACTTTAATAAAGGAGGAATAGCATGGCAGGCAAACTGTGGGGAATCGGTGTGGGCCCCGGTGATCCGGATTTGATTACCATGAAGGCCGTTAAAGTTTTAGCTCAAGTGTCTGTAGTTTGTGTACCTAGAGCCAGGGCAGGGCAGCCCAGTTTGGCCCTGAGTATTGCCCGGGAATACTTATCCCCTGAGGCCAAGGTAGTGGAGTTAACCATGCCTATGACTGAGGTGAGGGAAAAACTGGAGAGTGCCTGGCGAGAGGCAGCCAAAACCATTTTGGGCTATTTACAGGCCGGAGAACAGGTGGCTTTTTTGACAATTGGCGATCCTTCTTTATATAGTACTTTTAGTTATGTAAACAATGTATTACAGCAGGAAGAGGCTTGGCTTGATACTGAAGTCATTCCGGGGATCTCCTCCTTTTCGGCAGCGGCGGCCCGTTTGGGCCGGCCCTTGGCGGAAGGAGACGAACCCCTGGTAGTAATGCCTACCCCTCAGGGCTTGGATCTGAGCAATGAATTAATTGACCAATCTAACCTGGTCCTGATGAAAGTATCAAGGGATTTTGACAAGCTGGTTCATGAATTGAGTCAAAACCATCGATTGAGCGAAGCGGCTCTTGTATCCAGAGTAGGTCAATCTCAAGAGTTTATCACCGGAGACTTGGAGGCTCTTCAGGGACAAAAAATCGATTATTTATCTTTGATTATTAGCAGGAAACCGTAAGGAGGGGAGATTGTGATCTATTTTGTAGGTGCCGGACCGGGAGATGTGGACTTAATAACCGTCAAAGGAGCTAAGCTCCTCAGGGAAGCGGATATTATCGTTTACGCCGGTTCTTTAGTTAACCCTGCTTTGCTGGAACAAGCCAAACCGGGGGCAGTTATTTATAACAGTGCTTCCATGACTTTGGAGGAAGTGTTGGCGGTATTAATTGAAGGCAGCAAACAGGGAAAAATGGTAGTCCGCTTGCATACCGGGGAGCCGAGCCTTTACGGGGCTATCCAGGAGCAATTAGATGCGCTGGCTAAAGAAGGGATTCCCACGGAAGTGGTTCCCGGTGTCAGTTCCGCCTTTGCTGCCGCAGCGGCAATTAAAAGAGAATTGACCTTGCCGGAAATCAGCCAAACAGTGATTTTCACCAGAATGGCCGGGAGGACTCCCGTTCCTGAGAAAGAAAACTTGGCTTCTTTGGCAGCCCACCGGGCCACCATGGCTATTTTCCTAAGTATCAGTCAAATAGAAGCCGTAGTGGCGGCGCTATTGGCCGGTGGCTATGCCCCTCAAACCCCGGTGGCGGTAGTTCAGAAGGCTTCCTGGCCCGATGAAAAAATCGTCTTGGGGCGGCTGGAGGATATAGCTGAAAAAGTCAGGGAAGCGGGGATTGCCAAAACAGCGATGATTCTGGTGGGAGATGCAGTGGCCACCGGTGATTATGCTGCATCACGTCTCTACCATGCAAGCTTCAGCCATGGTTACCGGGAGGCAGCAAATTGCAAATAGCCGTTTTTGTTTTTAATGAACAAGGTGAGGCCATAGCTGAAAGGTTAGTCAGCGGGCTAGATTATCAGGTGTTGATAGACAGAAATATGGATGAAACTCAAAAAGACCTTCCTTTTAAAGAACGGGTTGCTCGCCTGTGGGATCAAGTAGACGGTTTCATTTTTGTGGCGGCCACGGGGATTGTTGTCAGGACTATCGCACCTTTGCTGAAAGGGAAAACAGTGGACCCGGCGGTTTTGGTAATCGATGCCGCCGGCCGGTATGTGATTAGCCTTCTTAGCGGTCATTTGGGAGGAGCCAACCGGTTGACTAAAGAGGTGGCCGGAGTGCTGGGGGCAGTGCCTGTCATTACTACAGCTACCGATGTCCTGGGGAAAACCTCAGTGGAGGACTGGGCCAATGAGTTAGGCCTTAAAGTAGTTAATCCTGAGGGACTGGTGAAAATTAACGGGGCCTTGGTCAGGGATGTGACAATTACCGTCTATACAGAACTTCCTGTTGCTGATTTAGCCAAGCATCCGTTAAACCCGGGTAAGACACTGTTCAAACCTTTAGAACGTTTATCCTTATCTCCTCCCCAAGGACCGTCCCTGGCGGTAACGAGACAACAGTTTGGGGTGGACCGAGTGGATCTGGAATTGGTGGCCCCCAGTCTGGTAGTCGGTATTGGCTGCCGGCGGGGAACAGGTAAAGAGGTGATTAAGCAGTTCATCCAGGAAACATTCAGAGAAAAAGGCTGGCCTCTGGCTGCTGTCACCTCAATAGTTTCTGTGGAACAAAAGAAAGATGAGGAAGGTCTACTGGCGCTGGCCAGGGAATTAAAGGTGCCTGTCCGGTTTTTTAAACCGGAGGAGTTACAAGCAGTATTGGAGGCAATGCCTCAATTGGAAAAATCCTTATTTGTAGAGGAGAAGATAGGAGTGGGTGCCGTATGCGAACCGGCTGCAATTCTGGGGAGCCAATGGGGGCAACTGCCGGTGGGGAAAAGATCCTACCGGGGCGTGACCATAGCCGTGGCCCGGGTAGCCTCGCCTTAATCGGCATTGGACCGGGGCTACCTAACCATATGACTGCCAGAGCCAGGGAGGCTTTGGCGGAAGCCGATGTAGTTATTGGCTACAAGACATATATCAAGTTGATTGAAGATCTATTGGAAGAGCACCAGTATGTGGAAGGTACCGGGATGCGGAAAGAAGTGGAGAGAGCTGCCAGAGCCGTAGAGTTGGCAGAACAGGGATACCAAGTAGCGGTTGTTTCCAGCGGTGACCCGGGGATTTACGGTATGGCAGGGGTAGTGTTGGAGGTGCTGCATAACAGGCAGGATACCCAAGGAATTCAGGTGGAAGTAGTACCCGGTGTATCTGCTGCCAATGCGGCAGCGGCTGTAGCGGGAGCGCCTCTGATGCATGATACTGCCTACATTAGTTTAAGTGATTTACTGACCCCCAGGGAACTAATTGCTAAAAGGGTGGAATTGGCAGCTCAAGGGGATTTCGTTATCGCCCTCTATAACCCTAAAAGCAAAGGAAGACCGGATTTTATCAATCAGGTCCGGGAGTTACTGCTGAAGCACCGGAAACCGGAGACTCCGGTGGCGGTGGTGAGAAATGCAGGGAGAGAAGGGGAAAGCTTGGTACTCTCGACCTTGGCAGCCTTTACCCAAGAAGAGATAGATATGTTTACCACCGTGATTATCGGCAATTCCCAAAGCTATGTCCGTAACGGTCACCTGATCACCCCCCGGGGGTATCAATTGTGATTCTGGTCCTGGGCGGTACTACGGAAGCCAGGGAAATCGCCCGCTATTTACAAGAGGAAGGGTTTCCCCTTTGCTTGACCACTGTGAGTGCTCACGGAGCCCAATTGGCCCGTAATCACGGGGTAGATAAGGTGCAACAGGGAGCACTTAACCGGGAGGACCTGGTTTCACTAATCAAAGAAGAGAATATCAGGGTTGTTATCGATGCTACTCATCCATATGCCGAAAACATCCGGCTACTGGCTCAGAGAACAGCCCAAGAGTTAGGCATAGCTTACGGCAGATTTGTGCGGGCAGCCAGCCCCCTGCCGGAACATCCGTTACTTTATATTGTTGGCAGTTATCAAGCCGGAGCGGAGCAAGCCGGTGCCTTGGGTGACAGTATTTTTTTGACGGTGGGTAGCAGGCGCTTGTCTTTTTTCATGGATTGTCCTGCCCTGGAAAGTAAAAAACTGACAGCCAGAGTGTTGCCGGAAGCTGAGGTATTGAAGCTTTGTCATGAACTGGGGCTTGGCCCCGGCAATATTATCGCTGCCCAGGGTCCTTTCAGCCGGGAAGCTAATCGCTGGATGTTCAGTCATTATGGCGCACAGGTGGTAGTGACTAAAGAAAGCGGTCCTACGGGAGGTTTTCTAGCCAAATGGGAGGCCTGCCTGGATTTAAATATACCATTAGTTGTAATTCAAAGACCGGCAGAGAAACATCCCAACAGTTTTGACCGGTTGGAAAGCCTAAAGAAATTTGTGGAAGAGGTGAGCCGAAATGGCTAAAGGTATAGTTTTATTGGGACACGGGAGCAGGGCTCGGGTAGATGAAGCCAATCTTCACCTGTTGGAGATGGTGGCTGTTTTTAAGGAGAAAACCGGCATTGAAAAAGTAGTCCCCGCCTGGATGAACAGCAAATCAGGTCGTCCGGGATTAAAGGAAGCTGCCGCTGAGTTGGCGGAAGCAGGCTGCCGGGAGATCGTGGTTGCGCCCTGGTTTTTAACAGACGGTTTGCATATTAGGGAAGATATCCCTGAAATTATTGGCGAGTTGGAAAAGCAGTATCCGGAAATACGTTTTGCCATGGCCAGACCCATGGGGGCCGATCCTCGACTGGCCGAGATCCTCATGGACCGGATCCGGGAGGTCAGTTAAATGGACTTTATCCGGGATCCTAAAGCCATTGAAATTAAAAGTATGGAGCTGATCGAGGAACTGCTGGGGGAACATTCTTTTAGCCAGGAAGAAAAAACCATAGCTAAAAGAATGATACATGCGGCCGGGGATCCGGAATTGGGTTCCTTGATCCGGTTTCATCCTCAAGCCGTGGATCAGGGGATAATGGCCCTGAAACAAGGAGCTCCAATCTTTACCGATGTGAAAATGGCAGCGGTAGGAATCAATAGCCGGGTGGCCGGTTATTTTGGCAGTACTGTTAATTGTGTTATCGGAGAACCCTTTATTGCTGAGGAAGCTAAGGAAGCAGGCATCACCAGGGCTATGGCTGCTTTTCGCCATTGGGGGCCGCGACTGGATGGCAGTATCGTAGCCATAGGCAATGCCCCAACCGCCTTGTTTGAATTGTTGCGTCTTCATGAGGAAGAAGGGATTACCCCGGCTTTGGTAGTCGGAGTCCCCGTAGGCTTTGTAGGAGCGGCGGAATCCAAAGAGGCGTTGGTTGATTCACCTCTACTTTATATAACAGTTAAAGGCCGCAAAGGAGGAAGCCCCTTGGCGGCCAGTGCTGTGAATGCTCTCTTGTACATGTGCCATCCTGATCGATAACCCGGTGCCGGTGTTCTTTAACGAACCAGGTAATACAAAGACTGTTTCAAGGCACCGGCAATCCGGCCTACCTGTATTCGATCCACATCCTCCAAAGTATCCTGAGGAGTGTGATTGCCTTCCAGCCAGTTTTCCGTAGCGATAGTTACTGCAGGGATTCCCTGCAGGCTAAAAGGGTAGTGATCGCTGGTCCCTGCCGCCAATATTACGGAAACTTGAAACCCGTAGCGATGAAATACGGGAGATAAAGCGGAGGCAAGAGGATTATGCTCGGTAGTATAAATTAACAGGGTATCACAGGTCTTACCGATAGTATCCAGGTTAATGACAGCCTGGATTTTTTCTACCGGCACAGGTAAGTTTGCCACCAGATGCTGTGCGCCTAAAAGACCCGGCTCTTCCGCTCCAAAAGCTACGAAACAAAGGGTATAATTGAGCCGTGGTTCTGCAGCCAGTGATTTGGCCAAAGCGGTCAAGGCCATGATACCGGACAAGTTGTCATTGGCGCTGGGATAGATAGTACCGTTTACCTCTCCTTGACCGTCGTAATGGGCACCGAAAATAATCCATTTTCCTTCAGGATCCTGACCGGGCAGATAGCCAATCACGTTTTGGGATTGGTAGCGGGGTGGTCCTGCGGTACGGAAGCGAGTCCGGCCTTCCTCTTTAAATGAGGTTACGGTACCGATATTAAACTCCTGGAGATAAGAGGGATATTCAGGCCAAGGGTTCAGCCCGATTTCCTCAAAATAAGCTGCTAAAATCTCGGCTGCCTGTCTTTCATAAGTTGTCCCGGCTCCTCGTCCCTGTAATTCATATAATTGTTGAGATAAGGTTTTGACCGGCTCCGGCTCAACTTCTTCCAAAGAAGGCTCTACCGGTGAAAAATTGGAAGTAGCCTTCGGAAGCATGATCAGGGTCCCTGAAATAACAATTGCCAATATAAAAACCTTGATGAAGAACTTCATTCAGGAACCTCCCCGGAAAAGTCTATCACAGTATTATTGCTCAAGCATTTTAAGAAATATTCTAGATCAATTTTCCAGTTCCTGCTGATTAATAAGATTCTCTCTTAATAATGAAAAAGCCTGATAAACCGTACCATCCAACCGGTGTTAATGGCAGGCTTCAGGGGAGCCCAATTCAGTCCTTTGGTTAATAACGGTTGGTTCTTTGTTAGCGGCCTAAAAAATTCATGTAAGTAAGAAATGAATCTTGACAGGAATACACTTCAGGTTTAACATTGAATCAAAAGCATATATGAACAATTGCTCATATGTTTAAGGAACTGGGGTGTTATCATGGCTAAACCAGAGGAGAAATGCGGCGCCGGTTGTTGCTGTGCTCATGATCATATACATGAGCATGGGGTGGAAGTTGCTGCTGCCGTGGAAGGAAT
>JAAYOX010000173.1 GCA_012520135.1 Clostridia bacterium | reverse complement strand
TGATGCTAAAAGAAACAATTAAACGCATAGCCTCGTCTAATTCCACCATTTTGATCACAGGCGAGACCGGTACCGGTAAAGAACTGGTGGCCCATGCTATCCATATGGAAAGTTCCCGAAAGTACGGACCGTTTATTCAAGTAAACTGTGCCGCAATTCCGGAGCACTTGTTGGAATCTGAACTATTTGGGTATGAAGAAGGTGCTTTTACAGGCTCAAGGAAAGGAGGGCAAATTGGCAAGTTTCAACTGGCCCATGGGGGAACCATTTTCTTGGATGAGATCGGGGATATGAGTTTATCTTTACAGGCTAAGCTTCTTCGTGTCCTGCAGGAAAGGGAGATTGAACGATTGGGAGCTACCAAGACCACCCAAATAGACGTGCGGGTTATAGCGGCAACTAACAATGATTTGGAGCACTTACTGGGCAAAGGACGTTTCCGGGAAGACCTGTTTTATCGTCTCAATGTGGTTAGCCTTCGATTGCCTCCTATGCGGGAGCGGATGGAGGACCTGGAGTTATTGGTTAAACACTTTTGCCAAAAGTTTCAGGAGGAGTTTGGTAGTTGCTTTGAAAAGGTGTCTGAAGAAGTATGGGATGCCTTTCGCGCCTACCGTTGGCCGGGCAACGTAAGAGAGTTGGAACATGTATTGGAAAGGGCTTTTAACGTAATGGAGGATAATTGTATTACTCTTAAAGATTTGCCCCTTTATTTTCAAAAACAAGCCCAAAAAGCTGAGGCAAATCCTGTTCATCACTTGCAAACCATACTGGATGAAGCGGAAAGAGAGGCAATTACTGAAGCATTGAGAGTAACTAAAGGCAACAAAGTTCAAGCAGCCCAGCAATTAGGTATTTCCCGTGCCTGGCTGTACAGGCTAATCGAGAAGCATGGATTATGATATGTCTATTACAGTTTACATGCTATAAAAAGAGGACAGTGGAAAGTAATAGACAGTGTAACAAAGGGTTAACCGGATCCCATGTCAATAATCGTTTACAGCGTTCTTGAAGCAGCAACGGAAAGACAAGGGGTGTGGGATTGGCACACAATTTGCTATTATAAGCATTTGTCATTTTTTTTCCGAACAGAGGTAATATTCGGAATATTTGTGAAAGGAGGTGGTAGTTAGGGGTAAGTCTTCTTCAAGTGGCGCATTTATATTATTTAGCAGCAAAAAAGGAGGAAAATTATGAGTAAAGCATTGGCCAGAATGACTGATTACAATTCAACGTATCAGAACTTCAAATGGGAAGTGCCTGAAAAATTCAATTGGACCCGGGATGTATTTGATGTTTGGGCAGAAGATCCGGAGAAATTAGCCATGATCTGGGTTGACGATAACGATAATGAAAAAAGATATACTTATGCCGAGTTATCACGTCTATCAAAAAGACTGGCCAACGTATTGCAGAGTCAAGGAGTCAAGAAGGGAGACAGAGTATTTATCCTCTTGCCTCGTTTGGTGGAATGGTGGGTTAGCAAGTTAGCTTGTCTGCGGATGGGTGCGGTATTTGTACCCGGGACAGCTCAGTTGACTGCTAAAGACTTGCAATATCGATTTGAAACTGCCCAAGGAGTGGCAGTACTCAGTGACGTTGTAAACGCTCCCAAGCTTGAACAGATTAAAGAAAACTGTCCTACCCTGAAGACCATGATTTTCGTTGGTGGCGAACGGGATGGTTGGTTGAGTTATGAGACAGAAATGGCCACAGCTTCAGATGAGTTTGAAACCGCTGATACGGCCAGCGATGAAAATGCTATTATGTTTTTTACTTCCGGTACTACCGGCATGCCTAAGATTACGGTTCATACTCATGCCAGCTATCCTATGGGACACAGGGTGACAGGAGCCTACTGGTTGGATATTCAACCCGATGATTTACATTGGAATATGTCCGATACCGGTTGGGCAAAAGCCTCTTGGAGTAGTTTCTTTGGTCCTTGGAATCAGGGTGCAGCACTGTTTGTTCATCATTCCCCCAGGTTTGATGCTAAAAAGACGTTGGAACTGTTATCCAAGTACCCCATTACCACCTATTGCGGTGCTCCTACCAACTACCGGGTTTTGGTTTTGGAAGATCTGAGCCAATATAAATTCACCACTTTACGCCATTGCGTTGCAGCAGGTGAACCGCTTAACCCCGAGGTGATTGAGGTATGGCGGAAGGCAACAGGTGTTACCATTCGTGACGGATACGGTCAGACGGAAAGTTGTGTTCTGGTAGCCAATTTCCCGGGTCAACCGGTTAAAGAAGGTTCTATGGGCAAGCCTGCTCCCGGCTTTTATGTTTCCATTATCGACAATGATGGGAACGAAGTGGAACCTGGTGTGGAAGGAGATATTGCAGTCAGGGTCAAGCCGGAACGACCGGTGGGGCTCTTTAAAGAATATTTTGGCGAACCTGAAAGAACTGCCGGCTGCTTTAAGGGCGATTGGTATATTACCGGTGACCGGGGCATTAAGGATGAAGACGGCTACCTGTGGTTTGTAGGGCGGGCTGACGACGTTATCATTAGTTCCGGTTATCGAATTGGGCCCTTTGAAGTGGAAAGTGCTTTAATTGAACATGAGGCCGTAGCTGAGTCAGCTGTAGTAGCCAGCCCTGATGAACTCAGAGGAGAAATTGTTAAAGCTTTTGTGGTGTTAGCGCCCGGATTTAGTCCCTCCGATGAGTTGGTGAAGGAATTGCAGGATTTTGTTAAGAACAATACTGCTCCCTATAAGTATCCCAGGGAAATTGAGTTTGTAGAAAGTCTACCGAAAACCGTCAGTGGTAAGATTAGAAGGATTGAATTGAGAGAACTGGAAAGGCAAAGAAAGCAAAAAACTAAGAGCAGTTAAGTGAGGAGGCGGCCTTCCGCCGTCCCTTGCTTAATATCTTCACAATCTTTAGAAATATCAAAAAAAGGGGGTTTTTCAGAAGTGGATGATCGTAAGATGCAGTTATATAAAAAAGAAATGTGGCTTACTATCGTTTTTGTAGTTTTGATTATTCTGATGGGCCATACGGCTAGCTTTTTCGTAATATTCCCCAGTTGGCAGGGCGGCAGTATGTGGGGATTCCCCTTGCACTATATTATTCCTCTTTTGACAGGCTGGTTTGGTTTGTCTATCGTATCATATTTTATGATGGTATACTGCAACCGGTTTGATGATGAACTGGATGAGTTGAACAATCAAATGGCCTCATCACCCGGTGCAACGCCGTCTCAAAGAGTTGTTCGGGCAGGCAAAACTGTTGAGGGAGGGAAATAACTATGGAAGCTAGCTGGCAATTATCAAGTCCGATTTTAGGTTTAGTAGTTACTGTAGTCATGTTTGCTATCTTCTACTATATAGGTTGGTATTCCAGCCGCAAGACGGCAAGTGTAGCCGACCTCTATGCAGGCGGG
>JAAYOX010000172.1 GCA_012520135.1 Clostridia bacterium | reverse complement strand
CACTCACCGGAGTAGGACCTTCCATAGCGTCAGGCAACCATACATGGAGAGGGAATTGAGCCGATTTGGCAATAGGACCTACAAAGATCAACAAAGCAACAATGGTAAGCAACGCTTCATTGGTATAGGTGGGAATAACAGCTGCCAACTCTTGGAAATTGAAGGTTCCAAAGAGCAGGAACAGGAAAAACATTCCCAGCATAAACCCAAAGTCTCCGACTCTGTTGGTAATAAAGGCTTTCTTATTAGCAGCAGAAGCGGATTCCTTGTGGTAATAGAAACCGATTAGCAAGTAGGAACACAAACCTACCAGTTCCCAGAACATGAAGATCTGGAAATAGTTGTTTGATACTACCAGGCCCAACATGGAGCAGCTGAACAGGGACAAATAGGCAAAAAAAGTAGAATATCCCGGTTCCCCCTTCATATACCCTACCGAGTAAATCATTACCAGGAGGGCGATAAAAGTCACTACAAACAGCATTACCGCAGATAATGGATCGATTAATACCCCGGCCTGGATAAACAGGCTGCCGGGCACTTCAAGCCAGCGAGCCGCTATTTCCACCGGATTATCCATGGTAATACGGTTAATCAAAACCTCAGCCACGATTCCCACTGAAATAATAAATGAACCTGCCATAGCAAGAATCGCAGTTAAGGCACTTACCATCTGCAACCGCCTAGTGAGAAAAATGATTATGACGAAGGCAATCGCCGGTAATACAGGAATTAACCAAGCAAGATTAATCATCGGTTTGTTTTCACCTACCTTTTAGTCCCAATCTACCATTTCAGCCAATCAAGATCATTTACATCCGTAGTCAGCCGTTGACGATAAATATTGAGGATCAACGCTAATCCCACTGCAACTTCGGCAGCAGCTACGACAATGACCATCAGAGCAAAAATATGGCCGGTCATTTCGCCAGGATTTAAAAAACGGTTAAAGGCGACCAAATTAATGTTGACGGAGTTCAACATTAATTCGATGCCCATCAAAACAGCCACCGCGTTTTTCTTGGCAACGGCACCGTAAAAGCCGATACAAAACAATATCGCTGCAAGGATGAGGTAATGATTAAGTGTTACCATGCTAGTCCCTCACCTCTTTCGCAATAATAATGGCTCCAACTAAAGCTACCAAAAGCAACATGGCCGCTATTTCAAAGGGAATGACAAATTGCCCCAATAGATTCTGAGCCAACAAGCCCACACTATTAGCCGGAACGGCTGCCACATCAATCGCCCATTGAGTTTTAACTACCATGGTAACAATGGTAGCCATCAGGCCTAAAGAGATCAGCCCACCGGCTAACCGGTAATTGTTAAACAGATTACTTTCCCGGATATCACCGCGTCTCGTCAACATCACACCGAAAACAATCAAGATGGCAATGGCACCTGCATAAACAATGATTTGCACCGCAGCCAGAAATTCAGCCTCTAAAATCAAATAGGTAATAGCCACCCCAACAAAAGCAACAATCAGCCATAAGGCACTGTGTATCAAGTTAGTTAGGTTAACTACTGCCAAAGCGGCAATGATGGTTATCCCGGCCACGATCCAAAATACTAATGGTGACACCATAGCATAATCACCCCGTTTCTTAAGCCGTATAAATGATTATTCATTGGCTACCTGCTTTTTGAGTGCCCCTTCAAATAGGGTTTGTACCGTGTCATCCCGGTAATAAGCACTCAACTCAAAGTTGTTGTCCACATGCAAAGCATCGCTGGGACAAGACTCCACACAAAGACCGCAAAAGAGACAATAGCCTAAATCCATCTGATAACCGGTCAAAAAACGTTTCTTATTCTCATCACGCTCAGAAGAGACAGTAATGACATTGTTAGGACAGCTGTTACTACAGACGCCACAGGCGTTACACTTTTCCGCTTCTAAAGTAAAACTACCATGAGAACGAGGCGGCAGATTTGGTTTCCGTTCAGGATACTGTTCTGTAATGGCTTTTCCAAATAGATTGGCAGCAGTTGTCCGTAATCCTTTAACTAATCCTACTCCTAACACAAAATCACCACCTTATGGTTTGAAACCATTTATAGATTTCCAAACCAATGCCCGTAACCAAAACATTGGCCAAAGACAAAGGCACCAGGAACTTCCAGTTGAAAGCCAATAAATGATCCATCCTGATCCTGGGAAATGTCCAACGGAACCACATGTAAATGCCAATCATTACATAGACCTTAATCACAAACCAGAGCCATGAAGGTAACCACGGTCCTTGAGGGCCACCGAGAAACAGAGTGGCAGCAATTGCAGAGACCGCAATCATATTGGTATATTCAGCCAAGAAGAACAGGGCATAACGCATACCACTGTATTCAGTGAAAGGTCCTGCCGTCAATTCTTGCTCCCCTTCAGGCAAGTCGAAAGGCTGCCGGTTTAATTCCGCTGTAGATGCAACTAAATAAATCAAAAACGCTACCGGCTGCAACACCACAAACCACACTGTTTTTTGGGCAGCCATAATATCGGAGATTCTTAAAGAACCGGCCAGCATAACCACACCCAGCAAAGATAAAACCATTGGCAATTCATAACTAACCATCTGGGCCACGGTACGCATACCGCCTAAAAGAGCCCATTTGTTATTAGAACCCCAGCCTGCCATCAAGAAGGCAATGGTAGCTGTGGAAGATACAGCCACAAAGTAGAAGATACCGATATTCAGGTCCACGGCGATCATTCCCTGACCAAAGGGAACTACGGCAAAGGCCATAATAGCCGGTACCATTACCAAAATGGCTGCCAATCTGAAGACCCACCGGTCTGCCGCATTGGGAATAATATCTTCTTTACCAAATAACTTGAGCACATCTAAGAGAGTCTGAAACAAGCCTCGAGGGCCAACTCTGTTAGGACCCAGCCGTTGCTGCATGTATGCAGACAATTTCCGTTCCAGGTACACCAGATAGACTACGTTCAGCAATACGAAGGCTAAAATTGCCACCAAAAAAACCAGTGCCATAATAGCCTCTACCGCCATCGGCGGCAGTCCCATGCCGGTAAACCACCCTCGAAGTGCACCGGAGATATTGACAAACAGATTTTCCATAGTCCTCTCCCCTACACTAGTTTTTCTTAACGATCAACTTCACCGAGAATAAAATCGATTGAGGCAATTGTGGCTATTACATCCTGCAGGGTCAAATCCATACACATATCCGGCAGTGCTCCTAAGTTAATGAACGAGGGGCCATGGATATGCAGACGGTATGGCTTATTCGTTTCATCACTGACCACATAATAGCCTAAAACACCCTTAGAGCCTTCAATCTGATGATAGACCTCTCCCTTGGGCGGTTTAATTACCCTGGGAACTTTTGCTTTGATAGGACCTTCCGGTAAGTCTTTAATCGCCTGTTCCAGAATCCGTAAAGATTGCTTCATTTCAGCTATCCGGATCACAAACCGGTCAAAGCAGTCTCCGTTTTCGTAAACGGGAACGTCAAACTCAAAACGATCGTAAATACCGTAAGGTGCCACTTTCCTTAAGTCATAATCAACACCGGCAGCTCTTAAATTAGGGCCTGTTACCCCATAAGACAGTAGCTTTTCAACGGGCAATACTCCTACACCTTTGGTCCTGGCAATAAAAATTTCATTGCCGGTCACTATATTGTCATATTCTTCAAAGGAAGCAGGCATGCTGTCCATAAATTTTCTCAACTGAGGTAGAAATTCCGGGGGCAAATCCTCCGCTACACCCCCTATCCGCATATAACAGGGAGTCATCCTGGCGCCCGAAGCCATTTCAAATAAGTCCAGTATTTTCTCCCTATCTCGGAAAAAGTACATCCAAGGAGTGTATCCACCCAAGTCCAAGGCGTAACTGCCCAGCATCACCATATGGCTGGCCATTCTTTGAAGTTCAGCCATGATAATTCGAATATATTCCGCTCTTTCGGGCACTTCAATACCCATTAGCTTTTCTACCGCTTGCACATACCCTAGTTCGTTAAGCATCCCCGCCGCATAATCAAGACGATCAGGATAAGGAATAAACTGGGGATAGGTCCTGGCTTCGGCCAGCTTCTCCATCCCGCGATGAAGGTAGCCGATCACGTTCTCCATTCCTTTGATGTACTCCCCATCCAACGTCAAAATAGCCCTATATACTCCGTGAGTACTGGGGTGCTGGGGTCCCATATTCAAAGTCAGCTCTTCAGTACGCAAAAATTTATCATCTGCTAAAGACATCCTCACACCTCCTTTTTTGACTGCTATTTTCTCCTGGAAGTAATCTTAAAATCCTTGCGAAGAGGATAACCTTCAAAATTATCAGACAATAAAATTCTCGTTAATTTTGGGTGACCTTCATAAATGATGCCAAACATGTCGAAAGCTTCTCTTTCCTGTACATTGGCAGCCGCCCACAAATCCGTCAGGGACGGTACGCGAGGACGGTTCTTAGGTACATCCACTTCTACCCGTAACATTCGATAGGGTTTCCAGGACATTACATGATTAATGGCTCTGAAACCCTCGTCTCCCAGGTCCACGGCAGTAAGATCCGCCAAAAAATCAAGTCCATATTCCTCTTTCAGTTCCTGCATTACTTTCAAAAGGATATCCGATTTAACCCGGACGGCAGGCTGTAAGGAATCTTCCACAACTTCCAATTGCTCAGGATACTTGGCCTGTAATCCGGCAATTACTTCATCTAAGGACATGTGCTTATCCATGTTTCCTCATCACCACTTTCGGGTTTTTGACTTTTTCCCTTAAAGTCAATAAACCATGGATTAAGGCCTCGGGACGAGGAGGACACCCAGGAACATAAACATCCACAGGCAAAATCTCGTCTGCGCCGGGCACTACATGATAGGAATCCGCGAAAGGACCTCCACTGATAGCACAACTTCCCATGGCCATCACGTATTTTGGTTCCGGCATTTGATCATAGACCCTCCTTACTAAGGGAGCCATTTTATCGGTGATTGTACCCGCCACAATCATCAGGTCTGACTGGCGGGGCGAGGGACGGAATACCTCATAACCAAATCGGGCAATGTCATACCTGGCACCACCGGCGGCCATCATTTCGATAGCACAGCAAGCCAATCCAAAGGTAACCGGCCAAAAGGAGTGGGCTCTGGCATAATCCAGTACCTGATCAATAGAAGCCAAAATAATATTTTTGTTTACTTGTTCTTCCGGGGTTAAGGTTTTTTGGTCATTCGAATTTACAACCATTCCAATGCTCCTTCCTTCCAGGCGTACCACAAACCGACCACTAGAATACCAATAAAGATAATCATTTCAACAAAGGCAAAAATTCCAAATTTCTGAAACTGTACAGCCCATGGGTACAAAAAGATGGTTTCCACATCAAAAATGAGAAAAACCAACGCATACATAAAATAGCTAATTTTAAACTGTACCCATGTTGGCCCTTGGGTCTCGAGACCACATTCGTAGGTACTCAGTTTTTCCGGCGAAGGCTTTTTGGGCCGTACCAAACCGGCTACTACCAGCACCACAACCCCAAATACTAAAGCAACAACCAAAAAAATGCCTAGAGCCAAATACTGTTCCAACCGGATTCCCTCCTTTCCCAAAGATTTTTATTGCTATCACAATCACCAGGGCAACAATAGAATTTAAGGGGTGAACCGTCGATATCAGCATGTGAGCGGTAAGCACAGCCATAATAGCTATTCTACATTTTGGCTAGATTACCTTCCTGGGTAACTAAACTTTTTTGCAATAAAATCGTTAATTATACGTAATGTTTAGGCTCTTTCCAGGCGGAGCAGTTCCGGACAGGCTATGGAAATGGCAGTGTCTTCATCGCCGTTTCCACCCCTTTAAAAGAACGCCGGTGTAGCGGGCTTGGCCCGTACTTCGCTAAAGCAGCGTAATGTTCTTTAGTAGGATAGCCCTTATGTTGGTGGAATCCATACTGAGGATAAAGTTCAGCCATTTCCTCCATCAATTGATCCCTGGCTACTTTGGCCACTATTGAAGCAGCAGCAATCGATGCAGACACCCTGTCTCCTTTCACCACAGCCGTCTGAGGTATACCCAAGCCCTTAATCTCCCATCCGTCTACCAGAACATGATCCGGCTTAACGGACAAGCCGGAAATCGCTCTCTTCATAGCCAAAAAGCTCGCTTGCAAAATATTCAGACAATCAATTTCTTCTACCGTAGCCCACCCAATGGAAAAGGCCAGAGATTTCTCTTGGATTAATCCTGCAAGCAGCTCACGTTCTTTAGGTGATTTTTTTTTGGAATCGTCCAAACCCGGTAATAGGATTTGGGGATCCAGTATTACGGCTGCCGCGGTTACCGGTCCAGCCAAAGGACCCCTCCCCGCCTCGTCAACCCCGGCAATCATTATTTCAGGGCTGCCTAACCGCCGCTCATGGGTAAAAAGTTTTGCCAGCCTCTCCTTTTCGGCTTGAGCAGCCTTCTTTCTGTTCAACAGTTGCCGGTATAATTTTTGAATCCCAACCCGCTGATCGGCTGCCAAGACCTCCAATAAATCATCATCCACCATCGTTTTACTGTTTACTATCTCCTGCAGCTCTTTAACAGTCCCTGGAAAAGCCATAAAAAACACCTTTCGATTTATTTTTTTGAAGTGGTCCCAAAATATGTATCTTACTCAGACTGTAGACAAAGGCAAAATCGATGTTAATCAGGGGGCTGAATTGAAGCCTAAATCAAAAGAGCGAAGGCAACTGAGCTCATCCCCAAACCAGGCTTCGTCTTTCGCCCACGACTAACATCGATTTGGCTTTAACCGGTCTGTTTATTCTATATCCGGCGGTTGCTCCAACGTCAATGAACCAAGTTTTCCTTTACGATAATCCTGGAGCAATCGAATAGCTGCCTTTTCCTCATCTACAGCCCCTCCTGCCCGTAACAATCCCCACTTCTTGCCCAGCGCTATCAAAATTTCATGGGCAGGTTGTCTCTCCTCAACCACCTGGTATGTTTGAGCAAGGAGCCCCGGCCATCTTTCAACTAAAAGGTCTACAAAGCCATGAGCTACTTCTACAGGATCATAAACTTCCTGACGGATTGCGCCTGTCACCGCTAAGAAAAAACCTGTCTCAGGCGAAGAGAATTTTGGCCATAATAAACCCGGGGTATCCAAAAATTCCAGGTCCGGTCTCACTCTTACCCATTGATTACCCCGGGTAACTCCGGGCTTATCGCCGGTTTTGGCACTACTTCTCTTAATAACGCTATTAATCAGGGAAGATTTACCTACGTTAGGAATTCCCACCACCATCGCCCTTTTGGGACGGGGAGCCATGCCTTTCTTCCGCCGGCGCCGCTCAGTTTCTGACGCCGTTTCTTCGATTAAGGACGGTAAGTGTTTCACATCTCCCGGACGAGCGGTAATAGCGATTGCCTTAATGCCTTCACCGGCAAAATAGTTGACCCATTCCTGGCTGCGTTTGCCATCGGCTAAATCTGCTTTATTAAGCAGGATAATTCGCTTTTTATTCCCCAGCAATTCTGCCAAATCAGGATTGCCGGAACTAACGGGAATACGGGCGTCCCGAACCTCCAATACAACATCTACCAGTTTTAGTTGTTCCCTTAATAATCTTTTGGCTTTAGCCATGTGGCCGGGATACCACTGAATATCCATAGGTTCACCTACCTAATGACACTAATGCGATCCATAGGCCAGAAAATAAGTATCGCCTGTCCGGTAACCAGCTTCCGGGGTAGCGGTCCCCAGACCCTGCTGTCCTGGCTGTTATCCCTGTTATCCCCCAGCATAAAATAAGCATCTTCAGGCACAGTAACCGGCCCAAAATCCCCGTAGGAAAGCCCCTCCGGCAAATACTCCTCTTCCAACACTTCCCCGTTGATATAGACTCTACTGTCTTTGATTTCGATAGTCTCTCCCGGCAAGCCCACTACCCTCTTCACAAAATCCTGGGAAGGATCCACAGGATACTTAAAGACAATTACTTGACCCCGCTCGGGGTCCCTAAAATAACTGCTCAACTTATTGACGATGATTTTATCACCGATTCCCAAGGTTGGTTCCATGGAACCGGAGGGAATGTAAAAGGGCTGGATTAAAAAAGTCCTGATCACCAATGCCAGTACAATGGCAATGGCAATGGTTTCAACCCATTCCCAAATAACCGATTTCTGTTTAGCCATAGAAACCTCCGCCTTATTAAATTATAAAAAGAGGACTGGCTAGGCAGTCCCTTTTCAATTGTTACTGGTTTCTCTCTTTAATTCTGGCGGATTTACCAACCCGATCCCTTAGATAATAAAGCTTGGCTCTTCTAACTTTACCTCTTCTCTTCACTTCGATTTTATCGATACGAGGTGAATGAACGGGAAAGATTCTTTCCACCCCTACGCCGTAAGACATCCTACGAACGGTGAAAGTCTCTTGCAGTCCGGAGCCACGCCGTCTGATCACAACCCCTTGAAAGAGCTGAATTCTTTCACGGTTGCCTTCAACAACCTTAACGTGAACAGTGACAGTATCCCCGGGTTTAAAATCGGGAATATCTTTTTTCATCTGTTCTTGACCGATAGACTGGACAATATCCATGCCAGTACCCCCTTTCCAATAGGATAATCGATAAACTAAAGATCTAAAAACTTTTTTTCTTCCGGAGATAGGTTTGCCTTCTCGAGCAAATCCGGCCGCAATTCTTTGGTCCGCAACAGAGACTGTAACCGCCGCCATTTTCTAATTTCAGCGTGGTGGCCTGATAAAAGAATCTCCGGAACTTCCATACCACAATACTCTCTTGGTCTTGTATATTGAGGATACTCTAACAATCCATCAGAAAAAGTTTCTTCTTGGGAAGAGTACTCGTCTCCTAAAACCCCCGGTAACAACCTGGCAACGGCATCAATTACGACCAGGGCGCCCAATTCTCCACCGGTAAGAATATAATCGCCAATGGAAATGGCATCATCCGCTAATCGGATACGAACCCGTTCGTCCACACCCTCGTAATGACCACAAATCAAGATCAGGTGTTCTTCACGAGAAAGCTCCCAAGCCAAATCCTGGTTAAACACTTTTCCCTGAGGGCATAAAAGGATGGTACGAGAAGCAATACCTTCCGGTACCTTTTCCCTGATTGCCGACCAAGCCCTGAAAATAGGCTCGGGTTTTAGCACCATTCCTGCCCCACCGCCGAAGGGATAATCATCCACCCGCCGGTGTTTATCGGTGGCATAGTCCCGAAAATCGGTTAGCCCAACCTCCAACAGGCCTTTTTCAATAGCCCTCTTCAAAATACTAACATTAAGGGGACTATGAAACATTTCAGGGAAAATTGTCATCACATCAATCCGCATTTTTTTATACTCCTAATCAATCAGTCCCGGTAACAATTCCACAGTAATGCGTTTTTGTTCCAAATCAATTGATTTGACGCATTCCTTGATGGCAGGAACCAGAATCTCTCGATTGGTTTGCGGGTGAACAACCTGATAGACATCGTTGCCACCGGTAGGCAAGACATTTGTTAAATCACCCAAATACTGTCCTTCCTCACTAAAAACCGGTAAGCCAACCAATTGAAAAACATAATAATGACCTTCAGGCAGCGGATAGACTTGGTCAGGTGATACCTTAATCTCAGTGCCTCTCAACTTTTCGGCAGCAGACATATCATCTACTCCCTCAAAGCCCAGGATCACCCACCGTTGATGATGGCGAACGGAAACAATCCGGTATGAGGCTATCTGACCTTCCCTGTCCAAAAAAACGTCATCCCCTACTTGAAACCGTTCAGGGAAATCCGTGTATGGCTGGACCTTTACCTCTCCTTTATTCCCTTGAGTTGTTAGAATCTTGCCGATGGTAACCAAAGGCTCTTTCCCTTTATACAATTTCCACTACAACTTTCTTTTTTTCCTTGCTAGAGGCCGCTTTGACAACAGTCCGAATGGATTTGGCAATTCTTCCTTGTTTACCGATTACTTTACCCATATCATCGGGAGCTACTTTTAACTCCAAAATCATGGATTTTTCACCTTCAACCATGTTTACCTTGACCTCATCCGGATTATCAACAAGAGCTCTGGCAATATTTTCTACCAGTTCCCTCATTTCCAGACCCCCTCTTTACTATTTAGCTGCTTTGGTTTCGGCAATCTTTTGCCAGACACCGGCTTTTTTAAACAGAGCTCTGACGGTTTCTGAAGGCTGAGCACCGTTATTCACCCATTTAATCGCCTTTTCCGTATCGATCTGAATCGCTTCCGGCTGGCTGACGGGATTATAGTAACCGATTTCTTCAATAAAGCGACCGTCCCTCGGGGACCGGGAATCAGCTACTAC
Organism: Clostridia bacterium; assembly: GCA_012520135.1. Classification (GTDB taxonomy): domain Bacteria; phylum Bacillota; class DULZ01; order DULZ01; family DULZ01; genus JAAZDD01. Next base: position 139 of record JAAYOX010000172.1, on the reverse strand, counting down.
TACTCTGTAGAAAGGAGCTTTTTTGCTTCCCATTCTTCTCAATCTGATTCTTGTTGCCAAATATTCCACCTCCTTAACATGATCATCTATTTAAAGATTACCCTTATTAGCGGAATAAGGGAAACTTAAAACCTTTCTT
>JAAYOX010000171.1 GCA_012520135.1 Clostridia bacterium | reverse complement strand
TAGCCTTTTGTCACAGTCTGAGAGCACTAAGGAGAGACCTACAGGTCATATTCACTTTTCAGTTCGAAGAGAATATCCCTCAATTCAGCCGCTCTTTCGAATTCCAGGCTCTTAGCCGCAGCCTTCATTTCACGCTCCAATTGAGCAACCACTTTCTTCGCTTCTTTTTTGGTCATTTTCTTTCTGCCTGTGGGACTGTCGTAAGCCTCTTTTTTCTCAGCGGCATAAGTGATCTCCAAGACATCCCTGACCTCTTTCTTAATCGTCTGGGGCGTAATATTATGCTTCCGGTTGTATTCCTCTTGGATGGAACGACGGCGATTCGTTTCTTTGATGGCCCGATCCATGGAATCAGTAATCCTGTCGGCATACATGATCACTGTTCCTTCTACATTTCGTGCCGCCCGTCCGATAGTCTGAATAAGAGAGCGCTCCGACCGCAAAAACCCTTCCTTATCGGCATCCAGGATTGCCACCAGGGACACTTCCGGCAAATCCAGTCCTTCCCGGAGGAGGTTAATCCCCACCAGCACATCAAACTCGCCCAGGCGCAGATCCCTGATAATCTCCATCCGCTCCAAAGTAGTAATATCGGAATGAAGATAGCGTACTTTGATACCCATTTCCTTAAAATAATCCGTCAGGTCTTCTGCCATCCTTTTAGTCAGTGTTGTCACCAGTACACGCTGGTTTTTCTCCACCCGTTTTCTGATTTCCCCTAATAAGTCATCTATTTGACCTGTCACCGGCCGCACCAGGATAAGCGGATCCAGTAAACCGGTGGGACGGATAATCTGCTCCACAACGGCGGTACTGTGCTGGAGCTCATAAGGCCCGGGAGTGGCTGATACGTATACTACCTGATTAATTTTCTCTTCGAATTCGCTAAATTTCAAAGGGCGGTTGTCCAATGCGGAAGGCAAGCGAAAGCCGTGCTCTACCAAAGTAGACTTACGGGAGAAATCCCCATTGTACATACCTCCTATTTGAGGCACCGCCACGTGGGATTCGTCGATGATCAGCAGAAAATCATCGGGAAAGTAATCGATTAGGGTATAAGGTGCTTCTCCCGGTGCCCTTCCCGTTAAATGGCGGGAATAGTTCTCAATCCCTTGGCAGAAACCGATTTCCTGCATCATTTCAATATCGTAGCGGGTTCTTTGCTCCAGGCGCTGGGCCTCCAAGAGCTTGTCCTGCCGCCGCAGTTCTTTCAGCCTCTCTTCCAGTTCCGCCTCGATACCGGCAATAGCCCTTTCCATTACTTCTTTGTCCGTTACATAGTGACTGGCAGGAAAAATGGAGACGTGCTTCCTGGCCCCTAAAAGCTCTCCCGTCAAAGTATCTACTTCCAAAATACGGTCGATCTCATCACCAAACAACTCCACCCGGATCGCCTTTTCCTGTTCGGAAACAGGGATAATCTCAATGACGTCTCCCCGGACCCGGAAGGTTCCCCTCTGGAAGTCGTAATCATTCCGCTCGTATTGAATATCCACCAATTTTTTTAGAATTTGATCCCGGTCATAGACTTGTCCTTCCCGCAGGGACAAAACCAGGTTTTCGTAGTATTCAGGTGAACCTAAGCCATAAATACAGGAAACACTGGCCACAATAATCACATCCCGCCGTTCAAACAAAGCGGCGGTTGCCGAGTGGCGCAGTTTATCTATCTCATCATTAATAGAGCTGTCTTTTTCAATGTAAGTATCAGTCTGGGGAATATAGGCTTCCGGCTGGTAGTAATCATAATAGCTGACAAAATACTCCACCGCGTTGTCTGGGAAAAACTCTTTAAACTCACTGCAAAGCTGGGCAGCCAATGTCTTATTGGGTGCCATGACTAAAGTGGGCTTTTGTACCGCAGCAATGACATTAGCCATGGTATAAGTTTTTCCGGTACCGGTAGCCCCCAGGAGCGTTTGATGAACATGCCCGGCCTTAATACCTTCAGTTAAGGCCTTAATCGCTTTGGGCTGGTCACCCCGAGGCTGAAAATCAGATCGAAGGCGGAATTGTCCCATGAATATCACCCCGTGTCATTATAGCATATGGTGATCGGCTGATCACCAGGCGGCAAATAAACGCAGCAACTGCATAAATTCCCTCAGCATGTTCAACAGAAATACCAACCCGATAATCCCCAAACCCAGGTTGATCATTTTAATCCACTCTTTTTTGCCCATCTTGATCAGCATTTCTTCAGCAATGAATGCAATAATCGCCAGGCTAACCAGAAAAAAAACAGCTGCCAGATCAAACATGACAATTCCCCCCGCTCCATATTTATGGAAGGGAAGAGACAAATATGACAGCCTCTAAAGGCTGTCATCCTTTGTTAGTTACTCATTATACTTTCAGCCAGCTTCCTGCCGGCTTCATAAGCTTCCTTAAGCACCGGGGATTCCTCAGTAACCGGAATCCGGTCCGTATCCGCCACCAATATCGTACCTGTAATCTTCATATCCGCCGCGTAGCCAAAAGTCCGGACTACTTCCAATGAAGAATCAAAACGAGTCCCTTTCGGATTAGGATGACCGGAAGTAGCAATAAACAGTCCCGGCCGCTTATATCCTTGATTGAAACGATGCTTGGCATTTTGCTTTTCAATCCATAGGGCTTGGCAGCGGTCAATCAAAATCTTAAGCTGGCCCGTTACGCTGCCGAAAAAAACGGGCGAACTAATAATGAAAGCATCGGCTGATTTAAACTTTTCGTAAAGCTCAATCATGTCGTCATGGTAAATACAACCGTCTATTTTACAACAAGTATTGCATCCCTGGCATGGTTTAATCTTCAGGGAATTGGGGTAAATGACTTCCACTCCTGCGCCGGAATCTATGGCGCCTTTTACCGCTGACTCCAACAGTAACCCCGTATTACCTCTCCTCCTAGGACTGCCTGCCAAAGCGATAATTTTTTTTGACATTTAATGAGCCCCCACAAACCTTTTTTACAATTGTACTATATTCCCGGAGGCTCTTCAATATTAATGCCAGGGGAAGAAATTTCAGGCAGCATACTGATCCCGTTTGGTGGTGCTCCCGCTCCCAGGTAGCCGGTAACAGTGGCACCCACATCGGCAAAACTCTGCCTGATACCTACGTTGACTCCTGCCTTAACCTTGGCGCCGAAGACCAACACAGGTACGTACTCCCGGGTATGATCCGTGCCGGGGAAAGTAGGATCACAGCCGTGATCGGCGGTAATAATCAACAGATCTTCTTCTTTCAATTGATCCATTATTTCAGGCAGGCGATGGTCGAATTCCTCCAGAGCTTTAGCATAACCTTCCACATCATTGCGGTGGCCGTATTTCATATCGTAATCCACCAGGTTGGTAAATACCAATCCTGCCTTAACTGACCGCCAAGCAGCTATAGTACGGTCTATCCCGTCAGCATTGCTCTTAGTGGGGATCGATTTAGTCAGTCCTTTTCCGGAGAAAATGTCCCCAATCTTACCTACTCCCACAACCTCCAGTCCTCGGTTTTTGATTAAATCCAGCATGGTGGGGCTGGGAGGATCGATAGAATAATCATGACGATTGGCTGTTCTTTGAAATTTGCCCGGAGTGCCTACAAAGGGACGGGCGATCACTCTGCCGACAGCATGATCCCCTTGCAGGATCTCCCTGGCTACCCGGCACATTTCATACAGTTCCTCCAGGGGAATTACTTCTTCATGGGCGGCAATCTGAAAGACACTGTCAGCGGATGTATACACAATAGGACTGCCGGTGGCCATGTGTTCCTCACCTAACTCCTCAATGATGACCGTACCGGAAGCAGCCTTGTTACCCAACACTTTTTTCCCTATTCTTTTTTCAAAGGCATCAATAATCTCCCTGGGAAAGCCCTTGGGATAAAGAGGGAAAGGCTTGTCCAACACGATCCCCGCCAGCTCCCAGTGGCCGGTAGTGGTATCCTTACCCGGAGAAAGTTCCCCCATTTTACCATAGGCTCCCAGCGGTGCAGGTACCGGCGGAATCCCTTCCAGGGGGAGAATGTTACCTAATCCCAGCCGCCTTAAATTAGGCAGGCTCAATTTCACCTGCCGGGCGATATTCCCTAAGGTGTTACTGCCTTCGTCACCGTAGAGATAAGCATCAGGCAAAGCACCGATGCCAACACTGTCCAACACAATCAACATTACTCTTTTACTCATATCCGTCCCTCCGCCGTAATCAAAGCTTGTACCCAGGCGTTTACTGTTCGTCGTCCGTCTCCAACACGATAGCTACTCCTGAACTGCTTCCAATCCGGGTAGCTCCCGCGGCTACCATCTCCTGTAATTGTACCAAATTCCGGATTCCACCGGAAGCCTTAACCCCCAGCTTCTCACCTACTGCTTTCCTCATCAGGGACACAGCCTCCACGGAAGCACCGCTTCCTAAAAAACCGGTGGATGTCTTGACGAAATGAGCACCTGCTTCCTTGGCCGTCAGGGAAGCTTTGGTAATCTCATCCGAATTCAACAGGCCCGTTTCCAGGATCACTTTTACCAAAGCATTACCCCGGGCGGCTTCCACTACCCCGCGGATATCCTGTCTTACATATTCCCAATCTCCGGCTTTAACTGCTCCAAGATTGATGACCATGTCCACTTCGCCGGCACCGTTTTGAATCGCTTCTGCTGTTTCCCTTTTCTTTTGTTCCATAGTATTAGCGCCTAAAGGAAAGCCAATGACAGTACAAACTTTAATATCCGTACCTCTAAGATAATCAGCCGCAGTTTTTACATAGCAGGGATTAATACAGACAGAATAAAAACCGTATTCCTTCGCTTCCTGACAAAGGGCCCGGATATCGGTCACAGTGGCTGTGGGTTTCAGCAGGGTATGATCGATTAAAGCTGCCACTTGTTCCTTTGTTAATCCCATGGTTACACCTCCAATTATTCGGTCCATAATTTCAAATTAGGTTTATCCATATTAGAAAGGTTTAGCTTCTCTAACACAGACCGTATATCCGAATGATTTCTGCATCAGTTAACGTCAGAGCCGTCGTTAGGAGTAAAATAATGGGCCAAATTGGTTGCACTCCTATTGTACCAGATTTGAAAAGGTGTTTTTCTCTGCACCTAATAATATTTGCCAAGGAACATAATCGATAGACCCGAGACTATAATTAGTCAACCCTTCTTCTGAAAGTAACTTATTTCGCCCTGGGCAGTTACCAAATACTCATAAACCAGCAGTATCTTTAATACTTGCTGTCCGTCGACATTTTCCTGCTCCAATAGTAAATTTTATGGTTCATTGGAGAAAATGCCTGAAAAAAGGTAAAATTCTAGCCATTCGGCAGGAAAAAAGAAAAGCATACAGAATATTGTTTCTAAGTAATTAATAAGTATCTCGTAGATCACCCTTTAAGGGTGTGGATTGAAACTCTAATTAATTGAGGCTTTCGCAATTACTATAAGGAGGGATGAAAAAAGGAGGTTAACCAGAATGTACTATGCACATAAGGAAAACAAAGGCGGGTTTAAGGAGCCGGTATGTGAGCATCTCCGGGAAACCGCCAAGCTGGTTGCTCAATTCTCTGCTGTTTGGGGTCGGGAGGCAGAAGGAAAAGCCACTGGTAAACTCCATGATATAGGCAAATATACAGCCTTATTTGATGATGTACTGGAAGGAAAGGCTCATCATGTGGATCACGCCACCCCCGGTGCTGCAGCAATGTTGATGCGTTACAAAGCAGCCGGAATAGCCGGTGCATTAGCTATTCAAGGGCATCATGATGGCTTGCAAATTGGGGTTTCCGGCCACTTAAAAGAATCGTTGAAAATGACACAGCCAATTTCTTTGCAAAACAAAACATATTCTTCAAGGGATATTCCGGCTCTGCTTGAATGGTTTAGAAAAGACCGGTTGGAATTACCCGACACCATCTATAGCGACTACCCAGCAGAATACATGGCACACCGCCAGGTCGCAGCAATGTTATATGTCAGAATGCTGTTTTCCGCTTTGGTAGACGCAGACTTCCTGGCCACCGAAGCCCATTATGCAAGCCATGAAAAAGGAGGCTACCACTACCGACCTGCCGGGGCAGTACTGAAGCCAAACATCCTTTTGACATCTCTCCTCAACTATATGGACAGTCTCCGACGAACATCTACTGCTAATGAAGAAATAAATTCCCTGAGAAACGATCTGTTCAATGCCTGCCTAAACGGCGGCAAAAAACCTAAAGGCATTTACACCCTTACAGCCCCTACAGGAGCAGGAAAAACCCTGGCAATGCTGGCCTTTGCCCTTCAACATGCTGCCACCCATCAAATAAGAAGAATTATCTTTGTCTTGCCTTATTTAAACATTATTGAACAAAACGCCCAAGTTTACCGGGAAGTCTTCAAAGATTGGGGAAGTACGCTAATATTGGAAGACCATAGCCAAGCAGAATTACCTGAAGAACAAAGACTCCTAGCAGAAAACTGGGATGCACCAATCATCGTAACCACCACTATCCGCTTTTTCGAAGGACTTTTCGCCAATCGTTCCAGTCCTTGTCGTCGTCTCCACAACATTGCCAATTCCATTATTCTATTTGACGAAGCACAATCAATTCCCCCACCATTGGCCGTTTATACCTTAGCAGCTCTAAGTTATTTGGTTGATCGCTTTGGCTGCTCAACGGTTTTTTCTACCGCCACCCAACCGCCTTTTGAAGTTTTTCATGACAAAGTAAAACAGCACACTACTAAAGGCTGGCAGCCAAATGAATTAATCCCCAAAGAACTGAATTTATTCCAAAGGACAAGAAAAATCAAAGTCAGTTGGAGAAGCCATGAAACCTGGGAAAATATTGCCAAGGAAATAGCGAAAAAGCCTCAGGCGTTAGCTGTCGTCAACACCAAAAAACAAGCCCGAACTCTTTACCAACTTGTCAAAGAGTGTCCGAACCAGGATGAAAAACTTTTCTTTCTGTCTACCGACATGTGCCCGGCTCATCGACTTAAAGTTATCCAAGAAGTCAAAGAACAGTCTAAATGCCGCCTTATTTCCACTCAATGCGTGGAAGCCGGTGTAGATTTGGATTTTCCTGTTGTTTGGAGAACACTAGGCCCATTGGAAGCAATTGTTCAGGCGGCCGGACGCTGTAACCGGCAGGGATTGTTGCCATTCGGTAAAGTGATAGTCTTCCGCCCACCTAAGGAAGATGAACGCTTTCCAGACCCGACTTATGGAAAAGGTGCTTTTGAGGTTCAAGTTATGCTAGAACGCTACGGTGAACTGGAATTAAACGATCCGGAGAGCATTAGAGAGTATTATCATCGTTTCTTTTTGGATAACTTGCATCGCTTCGACAAAGTAAACCTGGCCAAAGCTTTTGAAGAATATGATTTCCTAAAAGTTGCCCATGAATATCGCTGGATACCCGACACTACCATCAATATCCTTGTGCCGTATTCCGAGGAAATTGAAACCTTCGACGAATTGAGATACCTAGCCAACGTAGGCGAGTTTTCCCGGGATTGGATTAAAAAAGCCCGCCCCTTGAGTGTGGGATATCGTCTAAAAAAACATGATAAGCTAATAAGCTATTTAGACCCTGTCACCATTAATGACAAACGTACCGATTGGTTCATATTAAATAGTTTTGAGCTGTATAATGAAAGACTTGGCCTGGTGAAGCCTACCGAGGAACAGCATGCTTATGGCTACATTGCTGACTAATAGGAAAGGAGGAGAAAGATGAATCAGTTCGTTGTCGAAATTTGGGGGGACTTTGCCTGTTTTACCCGTCCGGAAGCAAAGGTGGAAAGGCTGAGCTACCCGGTAATGACACCGTCCGCTGCCCGGGGAGTGTTAGACGCTATTTACGCCAAACCGGTTGAATTCTCCTGGAGAGTCACAAAAATCGAAGTATTAAAGCCTATTCAATTCATTCCGCTAAGGCGAAATGAAGTGAAGGACAAAATCAGCGAAAGAGCTGTCCGAGTTGCTGTGCAAAAGGGAGGTGAACTGGAACCGATTATTGTTGATGCTACCCGAGAATTGTACGGCACGGACGCTAAAGGCCGGACCCAGCGACAAACCATCGCTTTAAAGGATGTGCATTACCGGATCCATGCTTATCTACAACCTCGTCCCAATATGTTGAACCGAGAAAAAGCTTTAATCAGCCAAGCCAACAGACGCATTCAAAGCGGCAAGTGTTTTTACCAGCCATACTTAGGCTGCCGGGAATTTGCCGGCTATTTTGCCCCCGGTGACGATGAAAGACAACCTATCAACGAGACTATTGATCTGGGTTGGATGCTGTACGATGTCTTCGATCTAGACCAGGTAAATATAGGCAACGCCAAACCCTTTATTAGCCTGTTTAAAGCAAAATTGGAAAACGGTATTCTCCATGTTCCCCCTTGGGAAAGTCCCGAAGTGAGAAAACCAAGCTGAAAAGGAGGTGAAACGGATGCTCCATGAGTTAGCCAATTATGCAGCCAAATATGATATTGCAACCCTTCCCGGCTTCAAAGCAAAAACAGCCAAGTGGATTATTGCTCTCTCGGAAGATGGAAAATTTATTGACCTGATTGAAGACAACAGGCCTTTTCCCTTGGCACCGGATCTTGACCAAGGAGAGCTGATTGCCGGAGGAATCACCAGAAGCCATTTCATTTTGGATACTGCCGAAGTAATTTTAGCCTTAGGTGACAATAAAAAGGCTATAGAAAAACATGCCTTTTTTATTAATTTGTTGCAGGAAGCCGGAGACGTAGAACCTCTCTTAAAAATAATCAGCAAGACACTACAAAATCAAAAAGCTCTCGCTGAAATCCAAGCCACATTTCAAACTAAAAAAGGAAATAAAAATGATGCCATCACTTTTCGTGTAGGCGATGTCTATCCGATAGAACTGGATTCATGGCACGATTGGTGGCAAGAATTTAGACAAACACTCAAATCCCGCAATGAAAATCAAGCTGAGATGATCTGTTTTCTGAGCGGGGAAAAAATAGTACCTTTAGCAACCCACGGCAAAATAGGAGGCTTAACTCGAGTTGGCGGTCAGTCAAGTGGTGCCGCTTTAATCGGATTTGATAAAGATGCCTTTACTTCTTTCGGGTTGTCCCAATCGGAAAACGCCGCTTGCTCTGAAGTAGCCGCTGCAACTTACCGGAACGCACTACAACATCTAATTAACAAAGCACCGGCTCCTTTGGCAGGCACCATGTTTTTAACCTGGTACAAAGAACCTATTCCGGATGAAGACGATCTTTTCGACATAGATGATCTTGACAATCCACAAGCAGAGGAAGCCCATGCCTTAGCCAAAGTGGAAAAACTGCTAACTGCCATTAAAGACGGCCAGCGGCCTGACTTACTCAATAATCGTTATTATATCCTCCAGATTTCCGGAGCCGGCGGAAGAATCATGGTCAGGGATTGGCTTCAAGGAGAATACAAAGAATTAGCTACTAATATAAAACAGTGGTTTGAGGACCTAACACTGGTCTCCCCCAATGGCAAGGGATTAGCCAATGATTTTAAGCTTTCAGCAGCCTTAACACGGTTAGTCTCTTACAGAAAAAACGATAGCAAAATATTTCAAAGAATCAGTGCAGAATTACCACCTTTAATGCCAAGACTTTGGCGAAGCATTGTAAACAACCTGCCATTACCGGATACAGTTGCCAGCAAGTCTCTTGCTTATATCCGGTCAAGAATTCATCAAGATGAGGATACATCTTCAGATAATCTGGACCGAATTGCCTGTGCTTTGCTAAAAGCTTGGCTGATAAGAAAAATGAACCAAGGAGGAAAGCAGATGAAACCATACCTTAATCCTGAACATCCATCCCCGACCTATCATGCAGGTCGCTTAATGGCAGTTTTAGCCTCATTGCAAAATAGAGCCCTGGGGGATGTAGGAGCGGGAGTGATACAAAGGTACTATGCTGCCGCAAGCACCACACCGGCCTTAGTATTAGGTCGTCTTGTAAGAGGCGCCCAGTATCATTTGGACAAGCTCGACAAACGTGCAGCCATTCGGTACGAACAATTGCTGGGAAGTATTATGGTTCAATTGGGAGATAAATTGCCCAGCAGCCTGACTTTGGAAGAGCAAAGCTTGTTTGCCTTAGGGTACTACCAGCAAAGGGCTGAACTATTTGCTGGTTCAAAGAAAAGTGATAACGCAAATATTGACACAGACAATAAAAATTAAGGAGGGTCAATTATGTCAATCAATAACCGTTATGAATTCATGTATTTCGTAGAGTGCAAGAACGGAAATCCCAATGGAGACCCCGATATGGGTAATTCCCCTCGAATGGATCCTCAGGATATGAGAGGGTTAATTAGCGATGTTGCCATAAAGCGGCGCATACGCAACTATGTACAGGTTGCCAAAGGAAACAAGGGACCCTACGGCATTATAATACAGCAGTCCACCAATATTAACAAATTTATCGCTAAAGCCCATGAAGAAACCGGAAACACTAAAATGGAAAAAACCAAAGATAAGATAGCCCAGTCACAACAATGGCTTTGTCAAAACTTTTTTGATGTTCGCACATTTGGAGCCGTTTTATCTACAGGACCGAATGCGGGACAAGTCAGAGGTCCGGTTCAATTGACTTTCTTACGTTCTTACGATCCAATACTACCCCTTGATATCTCTATTACCAGAATGGCAGTAGCAGAAAATATAAACAAAAAAGGTATAGTTTCCTATAAAGATTATGAAGCATGGGAGGCCCAACAACCTGAAGATGAACTCCGCACTATGGGCCGCAAACAACTTATCCCTTACGGCCTATATGAGGGACGGGGTTTTGTCAGTGCAAATCTTGCGGAAATGACCGGTTTTAACGAAGACGACCTTATGCTGTTATGGGAAGCAATACTCAATATGTATGAGCACGATCGTTCTGCCAGTAAAGGAGAAATGTCCACCGTACTACCTCTAATCATCTTTAAACATACTGGTACTGATTCC
>JAAYOX010000170.1 GCA_012520135.1 Clostridia bacterium | reverse complement strand
GGAATCCGTTCCCTTCAGCACTTCCAAGATCACTTTTTTCTGTTTAGTATTTCTGGTTTTTGTTTGCATAATACTCACCTAAGAATGCTTACTATTAGTAGTAGTGTATCAAAAAGCCGGAAACCTGTCAAGGAACACTTGGTGAGCTTAATTATACATCTTATTTGTATTTTCCTCGATGAGCCAGCCCCCGATAGCTTCTCCTACAATTTTCTGGATGTCTGTCATCATCCGGGAAAAACGATACTCAGCAGTCAAAAATTCATTAACTATAGGATTGGCAGACAAAAAAGCGTATAACTGTTCCAGTTCCTCTGCTACTTCTTCCGCCACTTCCTGTCCCAGCAACTGCACCATTTGCACTTCCCACTGCTGTCTCCGATAATGCTGCAGCATAATATAGTTGGTTTCATCCTGTTCTAGTTTTTCTCTGCTGGCTAAGTATTGGAGATATTCCGGAGAATTTGCTAAAGCTTTGGCTAGTTCATAGGCCTTGTCGTATACAGACATAATTATCTCCCTCCTCCCCAAAATTACATCAGCTTGAGTTAGTAGTTCGCCTCAAGTTCAAAAAATCCTGCTGCTATTGCTAATAGGGACTACTGTAAAAACGCCCAGCATCCCGACCTTTTTTACCCGCTCATAAATAACTGCCGGTTCACAGGAATAAAGACCTAATTTCTCCATTCTGCTAAAGAAAACAGAGCCGGAAAAAGTGTATCTTTCCCGCAAACCTTCTTCAGCCGCCATCCTTTCCCGACCGAAAGCCACCAACTCTCCAATGGCAAGACTACGAGGTAATTCCAGCAATTCTCTGCCCAAGGCTAATCGAACTGCATTGTGACCGGCTAAAGTACCGGTAACGATGGCTTCCGTGTGTCCCACATAGAGCCCTGCTTTCTCTCCTCCACAGAAGAGATTTTCGGCTCCGCTGACTTTCATAGTATTGTCTCTGGGGCTAACGGCCATATAGCGGACTGAATTGCCTGTTCCGCCGCTGTAGGGATCTTCGTACCTGGCTCTTTCTAAACCTTTTATTTGCCTAAGCAAATCCACAGGAAAGTAAGGGGTCATCAGTTTGGCATGGCCTGTGTCTAAAATAACCAGACTTTCTGCGTAATCGGTAAGAGCATACTGCTGGCAAGCTTTGTCCCTTAAGGACTCCTGTCCTTTACGCAGACCGGGAGGCAAGGAAACAACTGCCACACCTTTACTGTCCAACTGTTGCCGCAGTTCCTCCCCTAAAGAATCCTTGTTTAGTTTACAAGAACCGCTAAAAGCGCCAACGCCTCCCCCGCCCCGCAATCCTTTAATTTCATCTATACCCATTTGCGCCGCTAGGCTGATGCGAGGGCCAAAAGAAGGACAGCGCATAATACACATGGCACAACCATTGCCATATTTACTGCAGTTACTTTGGGGGCCTGCCGTTCCGGTAGCGTCCACAAATACCTCCCCCGGAACTGTTTCCCCGGTATCGGTAATTACTGCGTTAAGTTTAGGGCCCTCTGCCTCCACCTGCCGGACCCGGGACTGTAAGCGTACATCGATGCCCAATTCTCTTAAATAACTTCGTACTAAAGGTTCAATTTTAACTACATCATATAAAGTGGCATGTTTGTGTCCGGGAAAATCAATGTTTCTGTGGCGAGCAGCCTGGTCCGTCAACCGGATTAGATCTCCGGCACCCATGGCGATTAATTCCTCCGCCGCCGTAAAGCGACCGTTATTACGCATTATGCCGCCCACCAGCCCGGTACCCAGGAGCATATCGGTTCTTTCCAGCAAAATAACCCGGCTTGCTCCTGCTTTACGGGCTGCCACTGCGGCGGCAGTGCCGGCCCAGCCTCCGCCAACTATTACTACCCTGGCCATTTAGCCTTCACCCTTATTTAATAAACTTTGTTCATTACTGCTTGAAGACAAACTACATCTTCCCAATCGGTGTTAATCGTGGGCTTCAGAGGAGCCCGGTTTGGGGATGAGCTCAGTCGCCTGAGGATGCCTCCGAAATCGCACCCTGCGGGTGCTCATGCCGTCGGCATTTTCCCTCAGTCTCCTTCCCTCTTTTGATTTTGG
>JAAYOX010000169.1 GCA_012520135.1 Clostridia bacterium | reverse complement strand
CCGGAAAAATTATTGCCGTTGATCCCGGCCATGGCGGCTATGATCCGGGGGCCAAGGGAGCAGGCGGCACCCTGGAAAAGGACTTGAATCTGGCAATTGCCTTGAAGCTTAAGGAGGCTTTGGAGGAAGCAGGAGCCCAAGTGGTGATGACCAGGGAACAAGATGTGGATTTAGTGACCCCGGGTGAGGGAACCAAAAAGTTCCGGGATCTGAGCAACAGGCTGAGAATAATAAATGAAAATAAAGCTGATTTGCTGATCAGTATTCATATGAACAGTTCCGGAAGTCGCTGGAGGGGGGCACAAGTTTTTTATCACCCCAAGCATGATTTTAATAGGGAATTGGCAGTGGCCATTCAGGAAGAATTACGTTTGCAGTTGAAAAATACAAACAGGCAAGCCTTACCCATCCATTCCGCTTTTCTATTATCAAAGATAGAAGTACCGGCAGTTATTGTGGAGGCAGGTTTTCTAACTAATCCTGACGAAGAGAAGCTGCTGGCGCAACCGGTCTACCAGGAACAAATAGTCCGGGCCATTGTGGCCGGTATTGCTAATTATTTGGCAGTACAGTAGCTTTCTATAGATAACTAAGGAGGGTAAAGGCATCCCCTAGTAGAATTAACTGTTATCTATTAGGGTGGAGGAGATACAGTTGTATTACAGCATTTGGCATACGGAATTTGGTTGGATGGGAGCTTTAGGAGATGAACAAGGCTTAGCCTACATAGTGTTGCCCAAATCCGCTGAGGCAGAGGTGTTTGAAATTTTGAAACGTCATGCCACAACAGACCGTTTAGAGGAGAAACCCTCCTTATTCGCTGATTTAATCAGGGAAATCAACTGTTATTTCCAAGGTGCGGCTTTTGATTTTACTCGATTTAAGCTGCAGTGGCAATTAGTAACTCCTTACCGGCAAAAAGTGCTCAGGAAAGCAATGGAGATTCCCTATGGGGAGACCAGAACGTACAAGTGGTTAGCAGAGGCCGTCGGGAATCCCAAAGGTAGCAGATCGGTGGGACAAGCTATGGCTAATAACCCTTGGCCTATAGTAGTGCCTTGCCACCGTGTTATTGGTACCGGCGGGAAATTGACAGGGTTTGGGGGCGGTTTAGCTCTGAAGGAAAGGTTGCTGGCCCTTGAGGCCGGGCAGTCAAAATAATTCCGGGGCACCATTTTTACCCTTCTCACATACAATGCAGCAGATACTAAATTTTGTCAGTAAAGGAGGCTTTTGATACCGGTGCGAAGGGAAGAAGCAAATTGGTCATATAATTTTGGTGATCCCTATTACCTTGATAGTGCTTACGGGACAGGATATGATCCCAATAACGGTATGTATTATCCCGATTGGTCTTGTCCTGGTGGTTACGGTCCCGGCATGGGTTGTGGTCCTGGGATGGGCCATGGGCCGGGCTGGGGTCCTGGAATGGGGTATGATCCCTCCCACCAGTGGGGTGGCAATTGCTATATGCCGGGCTATCCGGGAGGCGATGCTCCATGGGATGAGTTACTGCAGCTTGCCAGGGACACAAATCAGTGTTGCCGGCGGATGATGGAAATGATGCAGTCGATGCACAACAACCATCATGGCAATATGATGTCTGAAGAATAGTATATCAAATAGGCACTCAATGTGCTCTTTCAGACTCTAAACAAATCATTATTTTCGTCAGACCGCTTAAGGCTGGTAATGTTTGTTTTGCTACGGCGGAGCCCCTACGCCGTAACCGGCAGCAAGCTGCCGACGGCTGTGGGAACAACGCCCGCTCCACAAATCATTACCAGCCTTTCGCTTTTTGGTGTTGGTTCCAATTCAGACCTTCGATTTATATAGATTTTATTTATTCGCGCAATTTGCAGCATGTATAAGGGGCACTTTGGGTGCCCTTTTCTAGTTCTCATTGTGGATTTGCTTCATCGAGTCCGTATCTGCTTGGGGTAATGGACGTCTTTGCTTCCATAAGTTGTTAAAGTCCACATTTTGTAAGGAAGTGAGTATTTTCTGCCTAATGTCCGGATAGTCTTTAGCCAGTTGATTAACCAGCTCCTGCATTTTCTGCCGCTGGGTATGGCCGTTCGCAGGACAAGGATTATGAATGATGGGCAGTTTTTCTTTACGTGCCAAAGAAACAACGGTTTCCTGGGGAAGATAAATCATGGGCCTGATTAGAGTTAAATCCATCCGGTCCAGGTAAACCCAAGGGGAAAAAGTACCTAGCTTGCCGGTAAAAATTATATTCATGAGCAGGGTCTCTATGGCGTCGTCCAAATGGTGCCCCAAAGCTACTTTATTGCAGCCCAGCTTTCGGGCAGCTTGATGGAGAGCACCCCGGCGAAGATTGGCACACAGGGAACAGGGGTTAGTTTCCTGTCGCACATTGAAGACAATATGGCCAATCTTAGTAGGTTCAATGTGTAGGGGAATATCATGTTGCCGGCAATAATCTACCAAAGGAGAAAGGTCTGCCCCTTGTCCTAAATCCAAAGTGACTGCTTGAAAGTCGAATTTCAAATGAGAATGTTTTCTAAGCAAGGAGAGGATATACAAAAGGGTGCTACTGTCCTTACCGCCGGAAACGCCAACGGCTATCCGATCACCTGCTTGGATCATGTTATAATCCCGGATAGCTCTCTTTACTTTAGTAAAAAACCATTTGTTGTACGCCTTTTTCATAGTTCACCTCTAAAAAACTAATGACAATAGTTTATACCATATTAATCGTAAACTAAAGTGGTATTTGCAATAAATAATGTCTACTATGTTAGATAATAATAACAAAAAATAAAGGGATCTGGCAAGGATTGTAGAATACTATTAGGCAGACAATACTGAATATTCAAAAAGGTAGAGATTGCACATGGGAGATAGCCGCACAGCAAAAGAAATCCAAAATATCGTTGACAGTATCCATAACGGAGTTGTGGCGGTAGACAAAGATGGCAAGATTACAGTCTTTAACAAGGCCATGGAAAAGATTTTTGGCATAGCTGCCTCTGATGCCATTGGGTCTCCTATTTATGAACTTATTCCCTATACAGGCTTACTCAGGGTATTGACTACAGGGAAACCTCATATTGGACGAAAGTTTAATATCGGGGAACAAGTATATTTAGCTAATCGTACTCCCATCATCGACGGTGGAGAAGTCGTGGGGGCAGTGGGAGTAATTCAAGATGTGACTGAGTTTCAGGCAATAGTAGATGAACTGGAAAGTGTCAAAGACTTACAAGGCACTTTGGCCACCGTATTGGATGCTGCTTACGAAGGCTTGTTGATCATCAACAATGAAGGGTATATTACTATGGTTAATCAAGCTTTTGCTTCTTTGTTGAATGCCAGCCCCAGTCATTTGGTTGGTAAACACGTAACTCAGGTAATTGAAGATTCCCGTATGCCCATCGTGGTCCAGACTGGTGTGCCGGAAGTAGGTGAATTGCAACGGATCAATGAACAGGAAGTCATTATTCAGCGAGTACCAATTATTAAAGACGGAAAGACATTGGGCGCAGTTGGTAAGATTATGTTTAAAGGTGTAGCTGAATTAAATGCCTTGGTTTCCAAAGTATCCAGTCTTAATACTGAGTTAGCTTATTATAAAGATGAAGTACAAAAATACAGGGGAGCTCGATACGGATTAAGCCATATTGTAGGCGAGAGTAAGCCTATGGTGATGCTAAAAGAAACAATTAAACGCATAGCCTCATCCAATTCCACCATTTTGATTACAGGTGAGACCGGTACCGGTAAAGAACTGGTGGCTCATGCAATTCATATGGAAAGTGCCCGAAGATATGGCCCTTTCATTCAGGTGAACTGTGCCGCAATTCCGGAGCATTTGTTGGAATCTGAATTATTCGGTTATGAAGAAGGTGCTTTTACAGGTGCAAGGAAAGGCGGGCAAATTGGCAAGTTCCAACTGGCCCATGGGGGTACCATTTTCCTGGACGAAATTGGTGATATGAGTTTATCTTTACAAGCTATGCTTCTTCGAGTCCTGCAGGAAAGAGAGATTGAACGATT
>JAAYOX010000168.1 GCA_012520135.1 Clostridia bacterium | reverse complement strand
TTCTGTTAATATGGGCAAGAATGCCGCGATAATAGGGGAAGTCAGGAAAGGACGCGGCAATGTACATGCCGTGACAGAGTACGGGACGCGCAGGAAAATTATGATGCCACGGGGTGAGCTGCTTCCGAGGATATGTTGAAATTTTACAGTATTATTTTCGACAAACATAATTTAGAAATACTTTATAATAGAATTCGGTTACACAACGCAAATGGCTAAATATTATCTTAAACCCTGATTGATGGATTTATTGCTAATATATTACGGTTGACGGGGAATGTATTTTATATTACAGTACTACTGATGTATTAATCCTCGCAATGCGGTTAAAAGAACGAGCATAGTTTTGTGTAAGTGGATAAAACCGCCAATGAAAAGGAGATGACCATTTATGTAAAAGAGCAGACACGAACACCAATGAAGGGTATCATCGGTAACTGAGGAAAGTAGCCAGAGCCAAAAACCGCTTATCGCTGTGATGTCTATTTCAGTGACAGGTTAAAGGAAGGATTTGGCTCTTTATTTGGGGTTTTCCCCCCGGCTAAAATAGTACGTCCTACGGCAGTGTGAAGGACCCATTTACACAAAAAATCGGATACTCCCCTTTTCCGCGGTTGCCATATTGCCAGTTAATAGGTGTGGAACCTGTTAAACGCTCACAATCGTTTGCGTATCAGACTTTTTAAGGTGGGAAATAAATGGGAAGCAATATAATTACATGTATTTGTGTTCCGTTGTGCGGTGCTTTTCTTCTTCCTGTTTTGGGAGCAATTAATACAAAACTAAGAAATATGTCGGCGTTAGCTTTTACAGCTATCGCTTTTCTATGTGCAGCCTTTGCTTTGCCTGATGTTCTTGCCGGATCTCCTCTTTCTCTTCATTACGAGCTACCCCTGGGATTAAGCTTTGGCTTTTATGCGGATGTTCTTGCCGTATTTATGGCTATGACCGCTTCTTTTGTGGCTTCCGTTATCGTTATCTATTCATTTGAATATATAAAGGAATATGATAATCAGAATGAATATTACATGATGGTTTGCCTGTTCATAGGTGCCATGATGGGACTGGTCTTTTCCACAAACCTTATCTTCATCTATATATTCTGGGAGATATCGGCCATCTGTTGCTGGAGGCTCATCGGTTTTTACCGTGAAGAAATAACCATACGCCGTGCCAACAAGGCTTTTATCGTGACTGTAGCCGGTGCGCTTATCATGCTCATTGGCTTTGTTGGCATATATGGAGAAACCGGTACATTTGATCTTGCAGCTATGAAAGGCACACATATACCGTCCTGGATTATTGTCCTGATCTTGTTCGGAATCCTTTCGAAATCCGCAACATTCCCTCTGCACAACTGGCTGCCGGATGCCGGCGTTGCACCTTCACCGGTCACATCGCTTCTGCATGCGGCAGTGCTTGTAAAAATAGGTGTTTATATGTATGCACGCTTATTTGTCATAAATTTAGATATAGATGCGGTATTTACTGTTGCAGTGCCTGTTATTGCTGCTGTCAGCGCGCTGATAAGCGCAGGAGTGGCTATGCGGGCAAACGATATCAAGAGGGTTATTGCTTATTCTACTATAAGCCAGCTTGCCTTTATACTTCTGGGATTATCCTGCGGCAATGAGATTGGTGTTGTGGGAGGAATGCTGTATATTCTGATGCACAGCGTGGCAAAGGGCGGCCTGTTCCTATGCGCAGGCATTGTGGAACATAATATGCATACAAAGGATATAACCAAAATGGGCGGGTTGTATAAGTGCATGCCTCTTACCGCGCTGGCGTTCTTATTCTGTGCTTTTTCCGTAATGGGGATACCCCCCTTCGGCGGCTTTTTTGCAAAATACCTTGTTATCGACGGAATTATTTCAGCAGGGAACATTACGCTTGGCGCTGTTTTTATTGCAGGCGCGGTTATGACCATCTTATACCTTACAAGGCTTTTTATCAAAGTGTTTCTGGGACAAACCGTCTCCGACGTAAAGGAAGGGGCGCCTCTGATGGTGGTGTCGGTTATGTTACTCGCTGTACTGTCAGTCGCCCTTGGGATATTCATAAACGTGCCGTCGGGATTTGCATCTCTGATAAGGGGGGGGATCTAATCTAATATGCTGAATTCCATCAGTCTGTTTCTGGGCAGTGGTGCAAATATTATATGGTTCATGATAGTGTTGCCTGTCGCCATCGGAGTTGTTCTGTGGTTTCTGGGTAAGCACTATATTCCAGCGTTGATACTTTCTCTGGTATCTGCGGCCGTCAATCTTCTGTTTGCGGTAAGCCTTTACCGGTCGGAAGGTTTTTATCTGGTTTTTCCCTTCTCATCATGTGGATTGGATATTGCATTAAATGTTTATAGCTTCTCTTCAATGTTTTTGCTGTTTATCGCCGCCGGCTTTTTGCTTATCATCTTATACAGTGTCGTATTTTTAAAGGAAAAAAATTATGCAGGTTGCTTTATGCTCTATATGTATATAAGCCTGGCGATGATGAACGGAGCATTCATGTCGGATAATCTGGGTGTGATGCTGTTTTTCTGGGAAGGACTGTTGTGTACTCTCTTTGGGATACTGCTTATCAATAACATGCACAATCCGAAGACAGCAGTTAAAGCCTTGACGCTATCCGGCACCGCTGACCTTTTGCTGATGTTGGGTATCATTATTACTGCCTATCAGGCGGGTACGCTTTATATCAGCCAGATGCAGAAATTGCCCGTGTCTGGAATATCTGCCTTCGGGTTTGTCTGTATGATGCTGGGCGCTATCGGCAAGGCGGGCAGCATGCCTTTCCACAGCTGGATTCCCAATGCGGCGGATGATGCCCCTACCCCCTTTATGGTGGCCTTCCCCGCTGCCCTTGAAAAATTCCTGGGAATCTACCTTACGGCGCGCATTGTTATGGATATTTATGATCTCCAGCCGGGAAGCGGCGCAAGTATTGCGGTGATGACCATCGGGACACTCACCATCGTCCTTGCCGTGGCCATGGCCTTGATACAGAAGGATATGAAACGGTTGCTTTCCTACCATGCGATCAGCCAGGTCGGATACATGGTACTGGGTATAGGAACGGCGCTGCCTATCGGTATCGTTGGCGGCCTTTTCCATATGCTTAACCACGTTATCTATAAGAGTTGCCTGTTTATGACGGCGGGCAGTGTGGAAATACAGACAGGGACGACAGACCTCAGGAAAATCGGCGGGCTTGCCAAAAAGATGCCTGTTACCGCGATCTGTTTTGTCATAAGCGCGCTGGCGATCTCAGGTGTGCCGCCCTTGAACGGATTCTTCTCCAAAGAGCTCGTTTTCGACGCAGCGCTGGAAAGCAATGTGGTGTTTTATCTGGGTGCTCTGCTGGGTGCCTTTATGACGGCCATTTCATTCCTCAAACTGGGAAGGGCGGCATTTGGCGGAGAGTATAAGCTTCCATCAGCTAAAAAATACGTCCGGGAATCAAGCGCCGGCATGTTTTTACCGATGGGTGTCTTAGCCGTATTGTGCGTGCTCTTTGGCGTGGCCAACACATTGCCCTTGGACGGCCTTTTGTGTCCGGCGTTGGGGGATACTGAAGTATACTCCGGGTGGCCCCATTCCACAGTTCTTGTTCTGATTTCCATCGCCGTGTTGCTTCTGTCTCTTGGTGATCATCTATACGGAAGTAAAAAATCAGGCAGCGCACTGGACGCTGCAGACCATATTCATTACGCACCTGTGCTGAAAAATATATATAATGCGGCCGAAAAGCAGTTGTTTGATCCTTATAATTGGCTCATGCATGTTGCAAACGGTTTTTCTGCCCTTTGTGTTTTCATAGAGCGTTGTATTACCTGGCTTTATGATGATGGCGTTGTCGGAATTGTAAAGGGAGCAGGGACTTTACTGCAACGTTTCAACGATGGAAGTTTGTCGCGCTATCTGGTGGTGGCCATTACCGGCGTTGCGGGGATTATTGTCCTTTTTCTGGCAATTATTTAGGGAAAGGAAGGAGGGATTATTATTAAATGCAAGTTATAGAATATAGCGCAGTTTTATTTTTTGCCGTACCGCTTGCCATACTCCTGATAAATATTCTCTTTCCAAAACAGCTTGCCGAGAAGTTCAGCATATATCTGGCCGGTATTGCCGCCATCACGCAGATTGCAGCATCTGCAGCAGGCTTTTTACTGCTTTCGGCGTATCGTTTGCATGAGTATGAATTTTCTTTCTGGGATATGACTAATGCCGGATCCGTGCGCTTTGGGGTAAACACCTTTTCGCTGGTAATACTCTTTTGCATAGGGCTTGTATCGCTTGCCTCCATTTTAGTTGCCAACCGGACAGTAGATAAGAAAAGGGCGGGATACGTCAATCTTCTGATGATGCTGATGCTGGGCATGAATGGCATGGTGATGGTAACCGATCTTTTTTCACTTTATGTTTTCCTGGAAATCGTGGGCATAGCGAGCTTTGTTTTAATCGCCATGTTCAAATCGGACACCGGGCTTGAAGGCGCCTTTAAATATCTGGTGATGTCCATACTGGCCAGCATAATGATCTTGACAGGATTGTCCTTTATCTTTATGCAAACAGGAAGCCTGCAGTATGCGCATGTTGTGGGTATGAACCTCCTGGAGGGTCAAAGCAGCCCTCAATTAATGCTCATATATGCTGCCATGACCCTGATGATAGCCGGCTTTGGCATCAAAACAGGTGCAGTACCGTTCCATAGCTGGTTGCCGGATGCGCACCAAAGTGCAAATACGGCTGTATCCGTGCTTTTAAGCGGTATTGTCATCAAAGTGGCCGGTATTTATGGCTTCATCGTTTTAACCGGCTTGTTCAGCAAACTGCCTGCTGTTAATATGGCTCTAGCCATAATGGGAACTGTTTCCATTATAATCGGGGCGTTGTTTGCCTTGCGACAGAATCATTTCAAACGCATTGTGGCCTACTCAAGTGTGAGCCAGATGGGCTACATCTTACTGGGATTAAGTGCAGGCAGTATACTTGGACTGCTGGGGGCCGTTGTACATGTGTTCAACCATGCAACCTTTAAAAGTACTTTATTTACAAACGCTGCCGCTGTGCACGAGCAGACGGGAACATATGATATTGATGAGATGGGCGGCCTGGAGAAAAAGATGCCTGTAACAGGCTTTTCATCTTTGGCAGCATTTATGTCCACCGCGGGCATACCGCCTTTTGCAGGATTCTGGAGCAAGCTTTTGATTATTATGGCGCTGTGGGATAGCGGTTTTCAGTTGTTTGCAGCAATCGCGCTTTTTGCCAGCATATTTACCGCTGTTTATTTTTTGCGGCTGCAAAAGAAGGTGTTCTTCGGCAAACTGCTTAGTAAATTTGCGGGGTTGACTGAAATAGGTGGCAGCATAAAGTTTGCCCAAATTATGCTCACGGTTGTTACAATTGCCACGGGATTGTTTTTCCCGTTTGCGCTTCTCTACCTTAAAGGAATTGGAATACTTTAGAGGAGGACGAGGCTGTGGAAGCCGTTGTATATATTTGCCTTGGATTAATGTTTATCTTCGGCGTTTTGGCTGTTATGTTTCGCAGCATATTAAAGTCTGCCATTGCCCTGGCGGTTGCCAGTGCAATGCTGGGCATCATAATGTATGTACTTGGCTCCGTATGGGCGGCAATATTTGAGATATCCGTTTGTTCGGGACTGATTACGGTAATCTTTATCAGCGCTATCAGCTTGTCCAATACAGATAAGCAAGATCTGGCCAAGCTTTATGAGGATAAAGAGCGCATGGCCTTTTTGCCTACAGTCCTGATCATCAGTGGAGTTACGCTGCTTTTAGTTGTGACTTCGCCAGCTTTTTCGTTGCCGGCTGCTGTCCCTGTAGCGGAGGCCGCAGATACTCTACGGGAAACTTTATGGATCCACCGGCAGGTGGACATATGGGGTCAGGCCATGGTGATCATCACCGGTGCACTTACCGTTGTAGCCCTGTTCAAGGAGCGTGAGTAATATGAATGCCTTTGTTGAGACCGCAATGCTCGTTGTCGGTTTTTTGCTGATTATTGCAGGTTGTTATGGCCTTATACGCACCTATCATCTGCTGAAGATAGTTATAGGTGTAGAGGTAGCCATGAAAGCTGTTACCATGTTTATCGTCCTTGCCGGATTTATTAACGGGAAAGCCGCTCTTGCGCAAACATTTGTCATTACAGTAATCGTCATTGAAGTTGTGGTGGCCGTGGTTGCGGTAGGAATAGCTATAAACCTTTATAATAATTACGGAAGCATGGATGTCCGTAATTTAAAAAAACTGAAAGGATAGTGGTATCGAAAGATGGTTGGTTTAATCTATTCGCCTCCAATTGTTTTTTTGATATTTGTTGTTATATTTCTTGCGAGCTCCAAAGTGTTTTCACTATATTCCCACCACAATGCACAGAGGGATCGCGGATTGGATGCCTATGCCTGCGGGCAGCGTAACGTCCAGCATTATATCAATCCTAATTATAGCCAGTTCTTTCCCTTTGCCTTTTTCTTCACCATCATGCATGTTCTGGCCCTCGTGATAGCGACAGCACCCTATGAAGCGCTGCTTTTACCAATTATATACATCGCCTCCGGAATACTGGCCATGGTAATAATATTTAAGAATTAATGGTCCAAGCCGATACCCTGTGGAAAGTTATGGCTGAGCAAGCTATGATAATAAATTATTCAAGAGGTGATAATGCTTTGAGCCTTTTAAAAAAAGCAATTGCCTGGGGGACACGGAAGTCGCCCTGGATTATACATTTCAATGCGGGTTCTTGCAACGGCTGCGATATAGAAATAGTGGATGCCTTGACCCCCAGATTCGACCTTGAACGCCTGGGTATTCTCCAGCGGGGCACTCCACGCCATGCGGATGTACTCGTATGCACCGGTGCAGTCACCCTGCAGACAAAGGATCGCCTGAAACAGATATATGACCAGATGCCTGAACCAAAGTTTGTCATCGCCACGGGAACATGCGCCTGCTCAGGCGGGGTATTCAACGGTTGTTATTGTGTCATGGGCGGTATAGATAGTGTTATACCGGTAGATGTTTATATTCCGGGTTGTGCTGTACGCCCGGAAGCGATTATCAGCGCCGTTGCCAAGCTTCTGGGTGCCCTGGAGGCTCAGCAAAAAGGAGGTGGCAAGGATGCAGACCGAAGAAGCGATCATTCACAAGTTAGCCGAGAAATTCAGTATTTTAAAGGATAAATTATATGTCCAAAGATCGAAACGCATTATTTCCGAATTTCTCACCCGGGAGGAATTCGAACAGGTCTTGCCCTACTTGCGCGATAAAATGGGATTCTACCGGGCCAGCCATGTTGTGGGGACGGATGAAGGTGAAGATCTTGGTTTCATTTATTTGTTGACTAATGATGAGGGTATTATCTTGGCGCTGAAAGAAAAAGCACCTAAGTCCGATCCAAAAATAAGCTCCCTGTCCGGGGATTACCCCTCCCTGGAGTTTCATGAGCGGGAGCTTGTAAGCCTTTTTGGCGCGGAGGTCGAAGGTTTGCCTGCCGGCCCCTCTTATCCCCTTCCTGATGGATGGCCCGAGGGAAACTATCCTTTGCGCAAGGAATGGAACCCGGAATATTTCGATCAGAATACAATGACCTACAACCCGCCAATTGATGATAAGGAAAAGGAGGGCGGAAAGAAATGAGCGAATATAACCGTGTAGTCATACCCATTGGCCCTCAACACCCTTCATTAAAGGAGCCGGGCTGCTTTACAGTAACACTGGATGGTGAAAAAATCGTAGATGTCGTTGTGGGGATAGGCTATAACCATAGAGGATTGGAGAAGGCCTGTGAGAGCAGAAATTACATTCAGATCATATATCTCCTTGAGCGTATATGCGGTATCTGTTCCCACACGCATACTACCGCTTTCTGCCAGGGGGTGGAAGAGCTTGCCGGGATTTCAATCCCCAGGCGCGCAGCCTATATACGTGTCATTGTCGCCGAGATTGAGCGGCTGCACAGCCACCTGCTCTGGCTTGGTGTTGCTGCCCACGAGATAGGGTTTGATACCATGTTCATGTATGCCTGGCGTGATCGTGAAGCGGTGCTGGATATACTGGCCGCGGTGGGCGGCAACCGCGTGAATTACGGTATTAACACTATTGGCGGGGTGCGAAGAGATATCGATGACTCCCTCAGGCAAGATATCTTAAAAATGACCGATGCTTTGCAGGAGCAGGTAAAATATTACCAGGAACTGGCTCTGACCGAAACAACCCTGGCCGCCCGGCTGGCAGGAATCGGAAAGCTTTCGGGGGAAGACGCCCTGAAGTACGGCGCGGTAGGGCCGGTTATCCGGGCTTCCGGTATCGACTTTGATATCCGGGCGGTAGACCCTTATGCCGTATATGCAGAGATTCCTTTTAAGGTTATCACAGACACCCATGCCGATGTCTTCGGTCGGACAGTAGTGCGCATCCTGGAGCTGCTGGAAAGCATAGAAATCATACGCTTTTGTATAAAGAATATGCCTGACGGCGATATCGTTACTAAAGCTCCGCGGCGTATTCCTGCCGGTGAGGTAATAAGCAGGACGGAAGCGCCGCGTGGTGAAGATATACATTATATCCGGTCAAACGGAACTGAAAGGCCGGACCGGGTACGCGTGCGGGCGCCATCCGAAGCCAACTGGCACGCCATGAGGCATATGCTGCTGGGCCAATATCTTGCTGATGCGCCCATTACCATTGCCGCAATCGATCCTTGTTTTTCATGCACTGACCGTGCCATTGTCATCAATTCCGGAAGAGAGACAGAGCTCATGGATTGGCCGCGACTTAGGCAGTACAGTATCGACTGGTACAAGAAGAGGGGTATTGATGTTGCATCCATTAAAATACCGGAGCGCAGGATGTACTTTTAGAAGAGTTTGCTGTTGAATTAATTATAGGCTTTATAAGCAGGGCGTTTTAAAATATTTTATTACAATTTATTGTAAAGGGGCATGGGAATGATTTTAGGATTGTTAAAGATAATAGTATTCCCGGGGTTTATGTTTTTGACGGTATACGGGCTGCTCTTTGAGTACCTGGACAGGAAAGTACATGCACGCCTGCAAAACAGAATAGGGCCACCATGGTATCAACCGCTGGCGGACTTTTTAAAGTTAATCGGCAAGGAAACCATTATTCCTGCAGACGCAAATAAGACCATTTTTCAAATTTTGCCGGTGGTATCTCTTGCTGCAGTGGCAGCTGCCTTTGTTTATGTGCCGGTCTTTGGAAAAGCTTCCATTGCTTCGTTTCAGGGCGATCTTATCGTTGTGCTGTATTTTTTGTCAATTCCCACTATGTGTTTGTTTTTGGCTGGGTGGTATTCCAGAAGCGTATATTCCACACTCGGTTCGGTACGTACGCTGACACAGATGTTTGCCTATGAGGTGCCGCTGTTTATGGCCTTGCTGGCGCCTGCGCTGATCGCTAAAACATGGTCGGTTACAGGAATGACGGCCTTTTATGCAGAGCATCCCCTTTATATCCTGATAAATATTCCGGCTTTTATCGTAGCACTGATTGCCGGCCAGGGAAAACTGGAGCGGGTTCCTTTTGATACCCCTGAAGCTGAAACGGAAATTGTAGCCGGGCCGTTGGTTGAATACAGCGGCAGACTGCTGGCGTTGTTCAGAATAGCTGTAGACTGCGAACTTGTTATGGTGGCTTCGCTGGTTTCAGCAATATTTCTACCTTTTATGACGGGCCATGCAATATTGGATTTTATCCTGTATCTGGTAAAAACAGTGGCTGTGCTTCTTTTCCTGGCGTTAATGCGCTCCGTTATGGCCCGGCTCAGAGTTGAGCAGATGGTACACTTCTGTTGGAAGTATCTGACGCCCATTGCCATTTTGCAGATAATTGTAAATCTTCTAGTTAGGGGTGGATTAGGACTATGATTAAAAGTGCACCTGGCAAAATAACCAATATGGCGGTTAAGCACTTTTTTAAGAAACCTGCTACAATTTCCTATCCCAAGGGTGAGATGCATATAGCCGGTAATTACCGGGGGAAGCTCACATACGACCCAACAAATTGCAACGGTTGCGGAATGTGTATGCGTTATTGCCCTTCCAATGCTATAACTGTTATAAATGAAGGAACCAAAGAAGAGAGAAAAATGAAGGCATCATTGAAAATAGCACAGTGCATATTTTGCTGCCAGTGCGTCGATTCTTGTCCTAGAAAATGCTTGTATTACACCCAAAACATTGACCTTTCAAGTCTGAACAAGGATGAGCTCGTGGTGCAGCTTTGATGGAGATACGGGATTATTTGCAAACAAATATACAACCTGGCCAAAAAATTGCCGTGCTGGGCATCGGATCGACACTTCGGTCGGACGATGCTGCAGGCATGTACTTCATAGAGCTTCTCGGTAATCTGGTAAAAAAGGAAAATGTGCTTTTGATTGCCGGATCAACTGCACCTGAAAATTTTACCGGAGTCATAAAGAATTTTGCACCGGACACGCTTTTTATCGTGGACGCCGCGTATATCGGACTTTTACCCGGAGAGGCAAAAGTGGTGTCTGCCGCTGATATCAGCGGCGTTTCCTTTTCCACGCATATGCTGCCGCTTCCTGTAATGCTGAAATACCTCGAAGCAGAGGTGCACTGTGATGTAATATTCATAGGAATACAGCCCAAGTGTACGGAGCAGGGCTTAATAATGAGCGATGAAGTAAAAAAAGGAACAGAGCGTCTTGTCGAGGATTTTTATCACGCTTTTCTGGAGGCTGACGGTTAACTACAATTACTTGTAAAGTAAAAGGGCATGACAAAACAAGTCATCAATTGATGTCCCACATCCAAAGGCTGTCATAATGGCAGCCTTTTTTATGTGTG
>JAAYOX010000016.1 GCA_012520135.1 Clostridia bacterium | reverse complement strand
GTCATGTTGTTGGACAATCACCAAATCGCTTTTCAGGGCAGTCCTCAAAGAGCAGGGGAAGTCATCAAGCCCTGTTTAAGGGTGGTGGACTAGAATGGAGATGCTCAGTTACGGATTTATGCAGAAAGCATTGGTGGCCAGCCTGCTATTAGGCCTGGTGTCTGCCGTAGCCGGTATTTTTGTAGTCTTAAAAAGGCTGTCTTTTATCGGTGCCGGCATTTCCCATTCTGCTTTTGGGGGTGTGGCTTTAGGCTTGGTTAGTGGATTGAACCCCTTGGGTACGGCAGGGGTTTTTGCCTTGTTGGTGGCTCTCTTTTTGGGTTGGATCAGCCGCAGGGGATCTTTATCGGAGGATACGGCCATCGGCATTTTCTTTAGCGGAGCCATGGCTTTCGGTATTGCCCTTTTAAGCATGGGCAAAGGCTATTATGGAGATGCCATGAGTTATCTTTTCGGCAATATTTTAGCGGTTTCCACCGGTGATTTATGGCTGTTGGCAGGAGCGGGAGCTTTGGTGTTATTCTTTCTCTTGGGAACTTTTAAAGCTTTGTTGTGCCTGTGTTTTAATGAGGAACTGGCCTATGCAGGAGGCCTGCCGGTATCGTTTCTGTATTATGGTTTAATGGCGTCGATGGCTTTAACTGTTATGGTAGCAGTCAAGACGGTGGGTATTGTACTGGCCTCTGCCTTATTGGTAACCCCGGCAGCTACCGGTTACCAATTGTCCAAAAGCTACCGGGGTATGTTGGGAATCTCTCTTTTAAGCAGCTTGGTATCTTCTTTGGTGGGACTGTGGTTGTCTTACCGGTACGGATTGGCTTCCGGTGCAGCTATCGTTCTCTGTACTACCTTTATTTTTCTCCTGTCTTTTTTGTTTTCACCCAGAAGAAGGGTTTTCTCCCTGGCAAGGGAGAAAGATGTTAATTATTAAACACCGGATTATCAAAGGAGGTATCGACCATGGGAGAATTGCTGCTGACTGCTGTCGTGCCTCATCCGCCGATTATGGTGGAGGAAGTAGGCAAGGGGGAAACAGTAAAAGTGAAGGCTACCCGGGAAGCCATGAAGCAAGTGGCGGGAGAATTGGCCGGGCTTAAGCCGGATACGGTGGTCATCATTACTCCCCACGGAGGGGTATTTGCCGATGCCGTTACCATGCCTGCCCAAAAAGTTTTCCAGGGAAATTTGGGGAGATTCGGTGCTCCTCAAGTGGCTTTGGAGTATGCCAGGGATGAGGATTTAGCAGAACTACTTTACCAAGCTTGCCTGGACAAAGATGTTCCTATTGCTAATCTGGACCAGAGTATCGCTCGCAGGTTTAATGTCGATCCTAAATTGGATCACGGTATTGTAGCGCCCATGTCCTTCTTTTATCAGTTGGAGCCTAAGCCTAGATTGTTGCCTGTCAACATGGGACTATTACCCCGGGAACAACTTTATCTCTTTGGAATGGCGCTTCGGGAAGCAATTGAGAAGTCCAACGGAAAAGTGGCTGTGATCGCCAGTAGCGATCTCTCCCACCGGGTTACCCCGGGTGCTCCCGCAGGCTACAGTCCCAGGGGCGGCGAATTCGATCTGAAATTGAAGGAATTGCTGGAGAGCTTTGACGTGCCGGGTATCCTGGCTCTGCCGGAGGAATTACAGGAAGAAGCAGGGGAATGCGGTTATAGGCCGATAGTGATGATGTTAGGCACTTTGGACGGTTATGAAGTAGACAGCCAGGTGCTGTCTTACGAGGCTCCTTTTGGGGTCGGTTATTTGGTGGCCAGGTTTAAGCCGGGAAAGCCTTCCTCTGAGAGACAGCTATTGCCCAAGCTTAAGGAACAGCGGCAAACAAAGATCCAGGCAAGGCTAAAGGCAGAGTCAGGTGTAGTCAAACTGGCCAGAAAGACTTTGGAAGCCTATTTTGCCACGGGAAGGCTACCGGAACAGCCGGCGGTAACTTTATCCCCGGAGCTGCCGGAACGGGCAGGAGCTTTCGTTACCTTAAAACAGGAGGGGCAATTACGAGGCTGCATCGGTACTACCGGTCCCACCAAATGGTCTTTGGCGGAGGAGATTATGGCTAATGCAGTAAAAGCGGCGACGGAGGATCCTCGTTTTGAACCATTGGCTCCGGAGGAATTGGCAGAGCTGACTATTTCCGTAGATGTGCTGGGAGTACCGGAACCGGTCTCCGGCATGGAGGAACTGGATCCCCAAAAATACGGGGTGATTGTTAGGAGTGGCTACAGGACCGGCTTATTGTTACCGGCCTTGGAGGGCGTGAATACGGCTGAGGAACAGGTGGCCATTGCCCGGCGAAAAGCAGGCATTAGTCCCCATGAACCTGTACGGTTAGAGCGTTTTACGGTTACCCGGTTTACATAGGAAGGGTCGATAATTATGCGGGAAGCTTTATGGTACGAGAAACTGGCTGATGAACAGGTAACCTGCGGCTTATGTCCTCACCGCTGCCGGCTGAAGCCCGGCAAGACCGGAATTTGCCGGGTACGGCATAATAAGGACGGGGTACTGTATAGCCATAACTACGGGCAATGCAGCCCTCCTACTTTGGATCCTATTGAGAAAAAGCCATTGTATCACTTTTATCCCGGAAGTATGATTTTGTCAGTAGGAACTATTGGCTGCAATTTCAAGTGCCGCTTCTGTCAGAACTGGGAATTGGCCCATGGAGATCCCTCCCTTTATCAAATAGAGCCGGCTCGTCTGGCGGCAATGGCCAGGCGTTATCAAAATGAAGGTTCCGTCGGCATTGCCTATACTTACTCGGAACCCATCGTCTGGTATGAATTCATCAAGGAAACAGCGGAACTTGCCCATGACTATGGCTTGAAAAATGTGCTGGTCACCAACGGGTTTATTGAACAAGAGCCTTTTCAGGAATTGCTGCCTTACATCGATGCCTTAAATATTGATGTGAAGGGATTCAACCGGGAGTTTTACCGGGAAATGATTAAAGGGGATTATCTCCCGGTTTTACGGACAGCGGAGCAGGCTTATGAGGCGGGAAAACATGTGGAGATTACTACACTACTTATTCCGGGCCTTAATGACCGGAAAGAAAAAATTGAGGAATTGACTGATTGGCTGGCCGGAGCACTGGGTCCGGAAGTGCCTCTTCATTTTTCCCGGTATGTACCCCGGTATCAGATGGAGTTGCCGCCGCCTACACCCAAGGAAACATTGCTTAAAGCGAAGGCAATCGCCGAAGAAAAACTCCACTACGTCTATTTGGGGAATGCGCCGGAACTGGATGGCAGTAATACTTTTTGCCCTGAGTGTGAAGCACTTGTGATTGAACGGAGGGGCTACGGGATTAAGGTTAAAGGCCTGGCAGGAAATCGCTGCCTGGAGTGCGGCGCTGAGTTGAATATAGTATGTTGATATTATTGAAGGAGGTCATTAAATGAGCGGTTTAGCTCGTGCCGGCCGGGTGGTCTTGGCGGACTGCCTGGGAGTCAAAACAGGAGAAAAAGTGCTGGTGGTAATAGATGATCCTTTGCGTTCCGTTGGAGAGGCTTTGTTAGATGCAGCCCGGGAATTACAGGCGGAGGCTGTCTTAATGGAAATGTTTCCCCGGAAGTCAAGCGGGGAGGAACCGCCGGTAATGGTGTCCCAGGCCATGCTGAATGCCGATGCTATTGTGCTGGCCACTTCCAAGTCTCTTTCCCACACCAGGGCCAGGCGGGAAGCCAATAACGCCGGGGCGAGAGTGGCTTCCATGCCTTCCATTACAGAAGAAGCCATGGTGCGGACCTTGCAAGGGGTCAATGAGGAGTTAGTCCGGCGGGCGGAAAAGTATGCAGGGCTGTTGAATACCGCCAAGGAGGTACGGATCACCACCCCGGCAGGGACGGATTTGACCTTTTCTATTGAGGGAAGACCTGCCACCGCTGACGGAGGGCTATTGTCAGTTTCCGGGTCTTTTGGCAACCTGCCTGCAGGAGAAGCATTTGTGGCTCCTGTGGAGGGGACGGCTCAAGGAGTATTAGTCATTGACGGTTCCATGGCAGGTATCGGTCTAATTGAGGAACCGATTCGCATTCAGGTGGAAAAGGGTTCGGCGGTGGACATTAGCGGGGGTAAAGAAGCGGCTCAGTTGGAAGCGCTGGTCAATCCCCACGGCCCCGCAGCCAGAAATATTGCTGAATTGGGTATAGGGTTGAACGAATTTGCCAAGATTACCGGCCTGGTACTGGAAGATGAGAAAGCATTAGGTACCATCCATATTGCTTTGGGAGACAACAGTACTTTCGGGGGAACTGTAGAAGTAGCCAGCCACCT
>JAAYOX010000167.1 GCA_012520135.1 Clostridia bacterium | reverse complement strand
TCCCTATGCTCAGTCATCATTTCATCAACCCAATCTTCCTCGACATATACCATCCCGTTACGACCTTCAACTTTCCGATTGGATCCAGCCTTATATAGCTGGCAGCTCAAAGGGCCATAACAGAAGGCCTCAAATCGGTATTTCCTCATGCCTCTCGGATTCCAGTTATCAACAATAATCTCCACCGGCATCCTGCAGCCCCACATGCAGCTGCTACATTTACTCTCATAAGTCCGGGCAGACAGCCTGCGATGTTGTTACTGCCACCACATAATGTCCAGCAAAAGACAGTGTTAAATGTCCAAAAGCTGACGGACATATTGTCTAGAAGTTAATGTAATGCTGCGCAGATCCCTTTTTACCTGACTATGAGAAGCCTGCGGTGTTATAGCCCGTAGCTGTGAATAAGCTAATTCTATCCCATCACTGTGGCTGTGCCATTAACTCGCATGGTGGGATTTTGACATTCCCTCTGATTGCTTTTGCAAATATTTCAACCAGGCGTTCTTTTTCCGCCGCTCTCTTTTCCTGGATCGGACAAAGGTGGTAACGGAGATTAAAAAGGAATTGAAAAGGATTACCGATGCCACTACCTATTCGAATCTCATGATCTTCTATAGGAGATATTAAATGCATATGTACGGCTGGATGAAGAAGTAAGCCGTCTATTATAGAACGTATATTATCTGTGGTAAGTTCACGCACAGCTGTTCTCCTATTACCATTTCTACTATTTATCGATGTAAGTAGTTTCTGGTTAGGAAAACTAAAATAGCTGTCATCCATGTCATGGATCCACATTAAAAAAGGATCGTTTCCAGACGGACTAAATAAAAATTGAGCATTAAATTTTGTATTTGAGTGTATGGTGCAATCTATATCAAGGCCAATAATTGTTGCTTTATTAATCTTTATTTGCAGAGCTTGGTTGGAAAGTAGATCTGGTTCTGGAGGGTAGGACTCCACCTCCCAAAAGTCCTTAAGACTCATGCAATATTGCCTGAGCCACGTCTTCTTATCAACTGTACTGGCAGGACAAAACCCTAATCTGACTACATCCTGCCAAAGGTATGCGCGAATTATCTCGCTATCCATTAACCCCTCTCCCTTTAGCTTTCGTTAAGTAATCTAATACCATAGTGAGATATTTCATTACATTTGCTTCGGCACTGTTTTCTTCTTGTGCCAAGTCCTTGAAGTAAGTTAAATCTTTTTGCACATCCTCTTCAGTAAGTCCCGCGTTGAGCTCATCCTCTAAAACAAAGACCTCAAACAACTGGCGCAAGTGTGTCCAATAGGGAATATACCTTTTAAGATCATCCAAGTGTATCCACCACAACATCTGGCGTTCTAGGAAGTGATCCCTCAGTTTATCCAGGATCTCTATTTGGGTATTGTTCCATTCACCGACAAACTCAATGGAGATGATGTCTGCATTCGAATCAAGAATTTCCGCTATTTGCTCTGCAGGATTCCTATCACCTCCTCCTGTTAATGAAAAATGCTCACATTCTTGAAATTCATATGTATTGGCTTTGGCAAAGAGATAATTCCGTACAGCATTACAAACTTCTCTATTTTTATACGCTATTATTGAACGGTCAGCCCGATCCTTTGAAAAAAGAGCCGCTCTTAGTAAGTCCAGCAACTGACCAACATTGGTATGTAAAGGCTCTTCCAAACCTGTTGCCAACAATTCCATTAATAGCTGATCCCCGCTCTTTTCAGTAGTGGTTCC
>JAAYOX010000015.1 GCA_012520135.1 Clostridia bacterium | reverse complement strand
GGTCAAGATGGTTTCTTTGCCTTCGAAGCCTGGCTCCCGTAAGTGGACATGGATATCAACCCAGCCGGGAGTCACTACCTTACCGGTCAAATCATACACTGTAGCGTCTTCCGCTTCAATCTTCTCCTTGACCACGGCGATCTTCCCGTTATCAATTAACACATCCATGATCCGGTCCAGCTCGTTGGCCGGGTCGATGACTCTTCCTCCCTTAAGCAGCAACTTCATCAGTGTTACCCCCCATCAGCAGATATAGAATGGCCATTCGTACAGCTACTCCGTTGGTGACTTGTTCCTCGATGGCAGCCTGGAGTCCGTCGGCTACATCGGAGGCGATTTCAATACCCCGGTTCATGGGACCGGGATGGAGCACCAGGGCATCGGGTTTCGCCAGTTTCAGTCGCTCCTCGGTTAAGCAATAAAGACGGCTGTACTCCCGCATGGAGGGTAGCAAGCCTTTCTGCTGTCTCTCTTTTTGCAGTCTTAATACGTTAATAACATCCGCGTCTTTAAGGGCTTCTTCCACTTTATTAAAAGTCTCTACCCCCAGCTTCTTAAACTGTTCCGGGAGCAGTGTCCTGGGTCCTACCACATTGACTTTGGCTCCCATTTTGGTTAACCCCCAAATATTGGAGCGGGCCACTCGACTGTGGAGAATATCGCCCAAAATGGCCACCGTCAATCCTTCAATGGAACCTTTTTTCTGAATGATAGTGAACATGTCCAGCAGTGCCTGGGTAGGATGTTCATGCATCCCGTCACCGGCATTAATGACCCGGCTGCTGACGGTCTTCGCCATGAAATGAGGAGCACCGGTGGCCTCATGGCGCATAATCAATACGTCAGCTCCCATAGCTTCGATAGTCAACGCGGTATCCTTCATGGATTCGCCTTTTTGCACACTACTGGTAGACATAGCCAGATTTACGGTGTCGGCACTCAGGTACTTGCCGGCCAACTCAAAGGAAGTACGGGTCCTGGTACTTGGCTCATAAAACATGGTTACTATGGTCTTGCCCCTCAATACAGGTACTTTTTTAATAGGTCTTAAGATAATATCTTTCATGGGCTCTGCTGTGTCCAGAATCAGTTTGATCTCTTCGGCTGACAGCTCCTGCAAACCCAGCAAATCTTTTCGCTTCCAATTCATCATGCTTGTCCTCCTTTGATCGAAAAAATCGCATTATTAGCCATAAAAAAACCCCTTCCCGCAGAAAGAGGTATTAAGCCAGTACCTGGTTCCACCTCCTTGCTGTCTCACCGGACCATCGTTAAAGGAGTGTTTACATCATTATTCTACTTTCTCCAAAATAAGTACTGAATCCTTACCGTCGATTTCTTGAACTTCAACAGAAACTACCTCCCTATGGGAAGTAGGTACATTCTTGCCTACGTAATCAGCCCGGATAGGCAGTTCCCTATGTCCCCTGTCTACCAATACCGCCAACTGAATCTGAGCAGGACGTCCCAGATCCATTAAAGCATCCAAAGCGGCTCTGACGGTACGACCGGTATACAAAACGTCATCAACTAAAACTACCCTTTTGCCTTCCAGGTCAAAAGGTACTTCCGTCTTGTGAACAATCGGCTGAAAAGCCAACGTAGTCAAATCATCCCGGTAAAGGGTAATGTCCAGGACACCTATGGGCAAAGCTTCTCCTTCAATCTCCTCGATCAAAGTCCGGATCCGCTCTGACAAAGGTACTCCCCGCTTTCTGATGCCAATAATCACCAGATTATCGACGCCCCTGTTTCTTTCCACAATCTCATGGGCAATTCTGGTCAACGCCCGGCGCATTTTCTCGGCATCCATAATCTCCACTTTTTTGGCTAACTGCATCTGATTACCCCCTTAAATAAAAAACCTGCTTTCCAAAGGGAGGCAGGCTGAAGGCATGACTTGATACGACTTTCAGCCTTCCGGCCTCTCCGGACCGTCTTAAAGGCAATTAATTCGTTTTCAGTGTACTCCTCCGGTGAATTCATGTCAAGCTTCTTTTCTCAGAATCAAAATATTTTGATGGGTAATGTTGGGGACAAAGCTGGTATAGATGGCATAGGGTTTCAGAGGACGTTGAGTGGCCTTGTTAGACCAAATGCGAATTCCCTTAAATTTAAAACCCACTTGCCGAAGCTTTTCCGCTACTAAAAACCCCAGGGGCATGAATTCCCCCTGCACATACCGGTCACCGATAATCATAATTAAATAGCG
>JAAYOX010000166.1 GCA_012520135.1 Clostridia bacterium | reverse complement strand
GAGCGTATCTGGCTCTGAATTATTTGCCCTTAAATCAGGGGTATAATCTCCTGGTGCTGAAACTGTTTCGTTCCGCGGTAGTCATTCTTATTACATATGGTTTCTACAACCTGGCGGGTTATTATCACATTGACGGATCCGGTCTTACCAGGTGGTTTGGCATTGAACTGGATAAAATCCTTGTTCCCTTTATTTCCAAGGCAGTTAGGATCTTAATCGTCTTTTTAGGATTTACGATTGTGGCCGGGGAATGGAATTTTGATGTGAACGGTTTTTTGGCAGGTATTGGACTGGGGGGATTGGCTTTTGCTTTGGCAGCCCAGGATACGGCGGCTAACATAGTAGGCGGCTTTGTGATTATTACCGATAAACCGTTCAGTATCGGGGACTGGATTCAAACAGCAGGTTTGGAAGGCACTGTGGAAGATATTAATTTCAGGAGTACCAAAATCAGGACTTTTGCCGATGCCCTGGTGGTGGTGCCTAATTCTACCTTAGCCAAAGAACCTATTACTAATTGGAGCAGGATGGGCAGGCGGCGCATTAATTTCAATTTGAAGGTTACTTACACAACTCCGAGGGACAGCCTGGAAAGGGCTGTAACGAAAATCCGGACCATGTTGGAAGAACATCCGGAAATCCATAAAAGGACCATTTTTGTTCATTTTGACAAGTTTGGGGAACACGGTTATGAAATCTTCCTCTATTTCTTTACTAAAAGTACCGTGTGGGGTGAGTTTTTGCGGGTAAAAGAGGATGTGAACTTCAAGATAGCAGAGATTCTGGAGAGTGAAGGAGTATCGGTGGCTTTGCCCAGCACCAGTATTTACATGGCTTCCCAAGCTGATGAGACAAAAAGAGTAGATTATCAATAAAATCCACAAGTCCTGTAATCTTTGGATTACAGGTCAGACCGCTGAGATAGTATTATTTTTGTTATACCGCGTAAGGCTGGTAATGTTTGCTCCGCTACGGCGAAGCCCCTACACCGTTACCGGCAGCAAGCTGCCGACGGCTGTGGGCACAACGCCCGCTCCTCAAATCATTACAGCCTTACGCTACTTGTCATCAAACAGTCCTGTAATCTTTTGCGGTTACAGGCTTTTTGTTTTTATTGCAGACTTCCTTGTTTTCGGCGTTAAGGGAGACAAAAGGAAAAAATAATGTGTAAATCTCTTGACAAACCCTCGCAATAGTTCTATATTAGAATTAAGTTAGAGATGACTAACAAAATTAGCATATACTTAAAAGGTTAGCAGCAACGAAGTATATGGAGGGGATAGACATGACTTTGGATCAAGTTAAACGTGGACAGACCTGTCGTATTATTAATATTTGCGATGAACGGATCCGGGCACAAGCTATTCGCTTTGGTATTTGCGAAGGAGAAAAAGTAGTTTGCGAAGAGGTGATTAAAGCCGGACCCATCATTCTCCGCAAAAATAATCAGCAAATTGCCCTGGGTCGGAGGGTAGCAGGTAGCATTGTAGTAGAGTAGGAGAGGATCAGTATGGGAAGCTGTCATCACAATGGATTGATTTTGGATGTGCCTGCCGGCGCAAAGAAAATAGTGCTGGCAGGGAACCCTAACGCCGGTAAATCAGTTTTTTTCAATTACCTGACCGGCATGTATGTAGATGTTTCCAATTATCCCGGTACCACTCTGGAAATCTCCCACGGCAAGTTGGGAAATGATGTCGTCATCGATACCCCAGGTGTATACGGGATTTCTTCTTTTAATGACGAGGAAATGGCTGCTCGGGACGTAATTTTGACTGCGGATCTGGTGATCAATGTAATCAACGCTCTTCATTTAGAAAGAGATTTGTTTTTGACCCAGCAGATTATAGATACCGGGGTGCCGGTAATTGTGGCACTCAATATGATTGATGAGGCTGAGCGGATCGGTCTTGTCATTGACGTGGATATATTGTCGGAAATGTTGGGCGTGCCGGTCATTGCTACGGCAGCCGTCAAAAACATTGGTTTGGATCAAGTCAAGGAAAACTTGTTCAACGCCCGTCCGGGCAATGTTTTACCGGGCATCAAAGAACATTTGGCTGCTATGCTTCCTCAAGTCCACAATCAAGGGGAAGCTCTGTTGATATTAGAGGGAGATCCTATCATTGCGGAAAGACACGGCCTAAAGCCCGGAACTTTGAGGGAGACCATCTACTTGGAACGCCGGCGGCGGGTCAATGAGATAGAGGAAAAAGCCGTCAAGGTTGCCGGTCGGGAAAATACCATCGCTGCCACATTAGGGCGGTGGATGATAAGGCCGGT
>JAAYOX010000165.1 GCA_012520135.1 Clostridia bacterium | reverse complement strand
GTCAGGATGGGGGTCTATTCTTGCGTTGAAGTGATCGGGATTCGCCGGGGTTATTGGGGTCTGATTGAAGGGGATGCTATCCCTTTAGATATAGGCTCTGTGGCTGATATTATTCACCGGGGAGGCACAATTCTACATACGGCCCGTTCAGATGAATTCATGACGGAAGCAGGACGGGAAAAAGCACTACATAATGCAAAGAAACTGGGCATCGAAGGATTGATTGTCATAGGGGGCAATGGTTCATTTGCCGGAGCAAAAGCCTTGGCAGACATGGGTTTTCCTACCATGGGTATTCCCGGTACCATTGACAACGATATTCCCTGTACCGATTATACTATCGGTTTTGATACGGCGGTTAATACGGTCATCGATGCCATTAACAAGATCCGGGATACTGCCACTTCCCATGAGCGAATTTTTGTCCTGGAGGTCATGGGACGAAATTCGGGACAGATTGCCTTGATGGCCGGGTTAGCCGGGGGAGCAGAATCATTAATTATCCCTGAGGAAACCATCACGGTTAAGGAAGTGGCTGACAAGATCAAAAGAGGTTTTAAAAGAGGTAAAAAGCATAATATAGTTCTGGTGGCGGAAGGTGCCGGCAGTGGCTTGGAAGTGTGCCGGGAGATTGAGAGCCGGCTGGGTTTGGAGACACGAGTCACTATTTTAGGGCATATTCAAAGAGGGGGAACCCCTACGGCTTTTGACCGGGCTTTGGCCAGCCGGCTGGGAGGCAGAGCGGTGGAGCTACTGGTATCCGGTGCCGGAGGCAGGATGGTTGGCATGATCGGTTGCCAAATAAAAGATAATGATTTGGGTTTTGCCTTAGCTCAAGAGACTGCTATTGATCTGGAAGTATATCGTTTGGCCAACATATTATCCATGTAGGAGGTTCAGCATGCGGCGCACGAAAATCGTTTGCACCATTGGACCTGCCAGCGAATCAGTACCGGTTCTAAAGGAAATGCTGGCGGCAGGAATGAATGTTGCCCGGCTTAATTTTTCCCATGGGAGCCATGAAGAGCATCTTCTACGTTTGCGTAACATCAGGCAGGCATCCCGGGAAACCGGCCTCCCTATAGCCATTTTATTAGATACTAAAGGACCCGAAATTAGAATCGGGGAACTTGATGCTCCCCTTCAATTGGAGGCGGGGCAGGATTTTTGCCTGACCACGGTTCCAGACGTCCGGGAGAACAAAATTTATGTCAATTATCCCGGTTTGCCGGGAGATGTAAAACCCGGCGATCGAATTTTAATTGACGACGGCCTCATCGGCCTGGTGGTAAAAGAAGTAACCGCTACCGAAATCCACTGTCTGGTGGAAAACGGGGGGGAGCTTTCAGGGAGAAAAGGTGTCAATGTGCCCGGTGTTTCTGTCAACCTGCCTTCCGTGACCGAAAAAGATCTGGAGGATATTCTATTTGGTATTGAACAGGGAGTCGACTTTATTGCGGCTTCTTTTGTCAGGACGGCTGCCGATGTTTTGGAAATCAGGAAGGTGCTGGAAGAACATGATTCGCCGGTCCAGATTATCGCCAAAATTGAAACCCAAGCGGCAGTAGATAATATAGCTGAAATACTGGAAGTCAGTGACGGGATTATGGTGGCCCGGGGAGATTTAGGGGTGGAAATTCCGGCGGAGGAAGTTCCTTTAGTTCAGAAGCAGATTATTGCCCAATGTAATCTTTTAGGAAAACCGGTAATCACTGCTACTCAGATGCTGGATTCCATGATCCGCAACCCCCGTCCTACCCGGGCGGAAGCCAGCGACGTGGCTAATGCCATTATCGACGGTACCGATGCGGTAATGCTCTCCGGGGAGACGGCGGCAGGGAAATACCCTGTTGAAGCAGTCAAGACCATGGCCCGGATTGGGGAGAAAACGGAAAATGTATTACTGCCAGAAGGTGTTGGAATCTTAGAGGATATTTTGGCGGAAAAAACAATTACCGGTTCCATTGGTCATGCTACTTCCACAGTGGCTCAAGAACTGGGTGCCGAGGCCATTATTACTCCTACTACTTCCGGTTCCACGGCCCGGATGGTAGCCCGGCACCGTCCCCAAGCCCCCATTGTGGCCGGCTGCCCTGATCCGGTAGTCTGCAGGCAATTGTTGCTTGTCTGGGGAGTCATTCCTGTTCAAACTGTCCAGGCTGAAGGTACCGATGAAATTATCAGTACGGCGGTGAAAGCCGCCCTTGATTCAGGAGTGGTCAAGTTAGGAGACCTGGTGGTGATAACCGCCGGGGTGCCGGCAGGGATTGCAGGCACTACCAACTTGCTGAAAGTTCATGTGGTGGGAGAAGTTGTGGCCAAAGGCCAGGGGATTGGCAGAGCAGTGGTTACAGCTCCCGTCCGTCTTTGCAAGTCGGCCGAAGAAGCCCTTCGCAAAATGGAAACCGGGGATATTTTAGTTACCTACGGAACCGACAAAGACTTTATTCCGGCCATGGAAAAAGCCGGCGCCATCATTACAGTTGAAGGAGGGCTGACTTCCCATGCTGCCGTAGTCGGTTTGAGTCTCGGTGTACCGGTAGTGGTGGGAGCCCGAGATTGCATGGAAGTGCTCCTGGACGGGGAAGTGTTTACCATAGACGGGGCTACCGGCCAGATCTACAAAGGGGTAACAAAAGTTCTTTAAATGGGAGCTTGGGTGTTGAGCCCGGCTCATTATTTTTAATTGACAAATCTGATAATAACGCATATAAATATAAATATTATAAGCATCTTTTGAAAGGGGAAACGCTATGGGAACAAACAGAATTAAGATAACTGACACTACCCTGAGGGACGCCCACCAATCCTTGTTGGCCACCAGAATGAAGCTTGAGCATATGCTACCCATTGCTGAAAAGATGGACAGGGTTGGGTTTCATTCCGTTGAAGTTTGGGGCGGTGCCACTTTTGATACATGCATGCGTTATCTAAATGAAGATCCATGGGAGAGGCTGGACAAATTAAAGGAGGTTTTTGTCAAAACACCGCTGCAAATGCTGCTGAGGGGACAAAATATTTTAGGTTACAAGCACTATGCTGACGATGTGGTAGAAGCTTTTGTTAAGAAAGCGGTTGAACACGGCATCGACATCATTCGAATTTTTGATGCTCTCAATGATTTGCGTAACTTGGAGAAATCCATTGCCGTCGCCAAAGAATGTGGTGCCCATGTTCAGGGAACCATTTCCTATACCATCAGCCCGGTACATAATATTGACTACTATGTTGATAGGGCGCAGAAGCTCAAGTCCATGGGCTCTGATTCCATCTGTATCAAAGATATGGCCGGCTTATTGGCCCCGGTGCCTGCCCAACAACTGGTCCTGGCCCTTAAAGAAAAAGTAGGTTTACCGGTACAATTACATAGCCATTATACCAGCGGTATGGCTGCCATGGCTTATTTCAAGGCGGCGGAAGCCGGTGTAGATGTAATTGATACCTGTATTTCTTCTTTGGCCCTGGGTACCTCTCAACCGGCCACGGAGTCTATGGTAGCGGCAATGGAAGGAACTGAATTTGCGCCTGAATTGGATTTAAGCTTACTGACTGAAATTGCTCAGTATTTTGCTGATGTGAGAAAGAAATACGGTGCTTTTGATGTTTCGGCCAATATTGTAGATACCAATGTGTTGCAGTACCAGATACCGGGCGGGATGATTTCCAACTTCATGTCCCAATTGGCCCAGCAAAACGCCCTTGATAAGTTAGCTGCTGTTCTCAGCGAAGTACCTAAAGTACGTAAGGATTTAGGCTATCCTCCTTTAGTTACACCTACCAGCCAAATTGTAGGGACTCAGGCAGTGCTCAATGTACTGGCCGGAGAAAGGTATAAGATGATCAGCAGTGAAACTAAAAATTACGTTCGAGGTTTTTACGGGCAGCCGCCGGCACCCATCGATGAGGAGATCAAAAAATTGATTATCGGGGATGAGGAGCCGATTACCGTTAGACCGGCAGA
Organism: Clostridia bacterium; assembly: GCA_012520135.1. GTDB lineage: Bacteria > Bacillota > DULZ01 > DULZ01 > DULZ01 > JAAZDD01. The sequence continues at coordinate 2,898 of JAAYOX010000165.1, read as the reverse complement.
TCTGATAGAACCACAATTGCCCCAGGCCAAAGCGGAAATAGCTCCCTATATGGAGAAAGAAGAGGATGTACTGTCTTACGCCCTTTTCCCCGCCGTGGCCAAGAAGTTTTTGGAGGAAAGATTGGCCGGGAAGGTAAAAGTGGATTTTCAGATTGCCGCGGAAGGGCCTAAGTCGGGAACAGTACCTTATCATCCCATTTGAGGTGCTATAGATGTATGAACGTTGGGAGACACTATCTCCCCCGCTGGAAAAAGCTTTCAAGAAAAGCGTATCTGTAGGGGAATTAACCATCTATCAAGCCAATTTGTCCGGTACTACTGCCTTGGCCCTCACCAATAAAGCGGTCTATTTGCTTCATAGAAGCTGGTGGAAAACGAAATGTGTTGAAGTTCCTTTGCAGGATTTAGCTGAGATTGCCCTGGAGAGTAGGGACAAAATCCAACTGGTGACCAGGGATGGCCGGCGTCATACTTTAGCAGTTGCTCAGGATAGTTTTCCTAAGGGGCTAAAGGCTGTCAACCGGGTACTGGAATTGGTAGAAAAAATATAAAAACCCTGTCTTTAGAACAGGGCTTTTTTTCTGCCGGCGATTTGTGTTGTTGAATATGGTTCGATGATAATGCTGTTTTCGCTTAAATAAGCACGTTCGGGATAGTTGTGTTGTTCTGTTTCTTCAGGCGAACGGGCGATGACGTCACTGATGCGGAGTTGATCCGGCTCTAATCGCCAAGCCACAATAACAGCATTTCTGTCGCCTGAGGCACCGGCATGGGCTACCCCTCGCAAGCTGCCCATGACCAGGATATTACCCCCGGCCACAATTTCCGCCCCTGCGTTCACATCCCCTAAAACTGTAATATGCCCGTCATGGTAGACCTTTTGCCCGGAACGGAGGCTATGGGTAATGAGAAAACAGCCTTCCGCATCCGACGGGATGGCACTGTCCCGCTCCTTTTGCGGGCTATGAGCAGTATGGGTGATGTTTTCACCTACTGCTTTGGGCAGTTCAATATTATCAGCGGGGACAAGACCGTATTCACAACAGATTTCCTGCAATGCTTCCGACTCTTGATCAGACATTTTTTGAGCCATAATAGTAAACTTGGCTCCCTTGAAAAAACCTTTGGCGGAGGCGATCTTTTCCTGCAATTTTATTTTTAAGTCTTCAAAACTATAGCTGGAGTCTAAAACAATGACCAAACCGTTTTTTGTTCCTTTAATATTCACAGCTTCTTGGGACATATTATCTCCTCCTCAATCTATGTTCCTTCGCTGGATTTCTACAGGATTGGCTATTACTGTCAATATTTCGAGAATATCAGCAGTTTTCCTGCAAGATGCACATCGATTTTACAAATAAAATAAAAAGTCGTCTTAACCGTTAACTGTAAAATGGGCGAAGGGGCTGAAGGAATTGCAGGAAAGATGAAGAATAATTGAGAAAACAATGATAATTGATAAAGGGTGATTTTATTTTGGCAAAAGCAGTGATTGTAAGTGCAGTGAGAACGGCTATCGGTAGCTTTCAAGGCAGTCTAGCCGGTGTTCCGGCGGTTGATCTGGGTGCTTTGGTAATTAAGGAAGCTATGGCAAGAGCCGGTATCGGCGGAGAGCAAATTGATGAAGTGATCATGGGGAACGTATTACAGGCAGGATTAGGACAAAACCCGGCCCGGCAAGCGGCCATCAAAGCCGGTATCCCCGCAGAGGTACCGGCCATGACCATCAACAAGGTCTGCGCTTCCGGCCTTAAGTCAGTAGCACTGGCGGCTCAAGCCATCCTGGCAGGCCAAGCCGAGGTAGTAGTGGCAGGCGGCATGGAGAATATGAGCCTGGCACCTTATTTGCTGAATAAGGCACGCACCGGTTATCGCATGGGGGATGATAAGGTAGTTGATGCCATGATTAAAGACGGTCTCTGGTGTGCCATGACTGACGTTCACATGGGAATTACCGCTGAAAATGTAGCGGAACAATACGGTCTCACTAGGGAAGAACAGGATCAGTTTGCTCTCGCCAGCCAGGAGAAGGCGGCGAAGGCCATAGCAGAGGGTCGCTTTCAGGAAGAAATAGTACCTGTGGAAATACCCCAACGGAAAGGTGATCCGGTGGTGTTTGCTGTTGACGAACACCCCAGGGCAACTTCACCGGAAAAACTGGCCGCATTAAGACCTGCTTTTAAGAAGGACGGCACCGTTACCGCCGGTAACGCTTCGGGGATTAATGATGGGGCGGCTGCTTTAGTGGTCATGTCCGAAGAAAAGGCTAAAGAATTAGGTCTAGAACCCCTGGCCTATGTAGTTGCCGCTGCTTCCGCCGGAGTGGATCCTTCCATCATGGGGACCGGCCCCATTCCGGCTACCAGAAAAGCCCTGGCAAAAGCAGGGTTGACTATGGAGGATATTGATCTGATTGAAGCCAACGAAGCTTTTGCTTCCCAGGCTTTGGCCGTGGCCAAAGACTTGGCAATGCCCGAGGAAAAGGTGAATGTCAACGGCGGTGCCATTGCTTTGGGTCACCCCATCGGTGCCAGCGGCGCCCGCATCCTGACTACTTTACTTTACGAAATGAAAAGACGTGGAAGCCGTTATGGTTTGGCCACTCTCTGCATAGGCGGTGGCCAGGGAACGGCCTTAATTGTAGAAAGACCATAGGTATAGGTAAAATGAAACGAGCTATCCTGAATAAAGGAATCAGGATTAGCTCGTTTCAATTTATTGACCGGCGGCTAAAAGTCATATCTCCGGTTTAACCTGAATCTTACCTTAATCTACACTTTTAACCGGAAGGTAGCTCCTTTTCACGTTTTATAGCCGGGGTAGTGGAAGTACTAAGGAGTCCCTTGACATGATTCCGTTGGTGAGGCAGATAGCTGAATGCTAACACGTAAATCCACC
>JAAYOX010000164.1 GCA_012520135.1 Clostridia bacterium | reverse complement strand
ATCCTGCATCAGAAAGAGCCCTTCGCTGAATCCCTCCACTTCCTCAAGGCCGGGCCACTGCTACACAATTAGACCTTCCGGGGCATAACTGCTTTCCATGGCTTCGATTCCCCTGGCTGCCAATTTCATCGTCAGTTCTTCTCTGGTAGTCTTTAAAGTATTAACCCGTAAAGTCAGGGGAGAGGAGGTATTGTTATACCGGCACAATCTAATGGTGTCCTCAACCCCGAACTCTGCTACCCAACGATCCACTAACCACTCGGGATGGGAATATTTCAGAGCGATATGTCTAATCGGTTCTTCCTCTAAATCCGGAAAAACCACTTCTTCCTGACGGCGAAGCAAATTGCGCAAAACCCCGTTCACCAGAGCAGCTACCCCTTGGTGTCCATAAGCTTTAGCCAACTCCACCGATTGGTGAACCGCAGCCCTGGAAGGGACCCGTTCCAAGTACAGCAGCTGGTAAGCCCCCAGACGCAAAACATTCCTGATGGCCGGAGTGAACCGGGCAAGATCTTTTTTCAGAAAATGAGCTAATGCCCAATCAAGGGTATTAACTGTCCTGGTAGTACCGTAAACCAGCTCAGTAAAAAAACCCCTGTCGGGGCCTTTTAAATGGGATTGTTGCAGACGTTCATTTACAGCAATGTTAGCGTAGGCACCTTCTTCCAAAATATTCATCAAGGTTTCCAGGGCAAGACTACGTGCATCCTGCCCTTTCCTTTTTGACTGTTTATTCCCGCCTTTACCTCTTTGATTTCTAGTCATCTCCGCGCAACACTCCGGAGATGATCAAGAGCCTGAGCAGGTTCAAAACAGCTGTCACAGCAGCAGCCACATAAGTAAGAGCAGCCGCATTCAATACCGCTCGGGTAGGGCCTACTTCACTACGGGTGATAAAACCGCTGCCTTCCAGTAAGGCCACTGCCCGGCTGGAGGCATTAAATTCCACCGGTAAAGTAATCAGTTGGAACAACACTACGGCAGTAAAGGCGTATACGCCCCAGATGGCCAACTGAGGCAAACCCATGATGAGGCCGAGAATAATCAAGGGAAAGGCCGCGCTGGAACCGATATTGGCTACCGGCACCAGACTGTTTCTTAAAGCCAAGGGATAATAGCCCACGTCATGTTGGATGGCATGACCGGTTTCATGAGCGGCAATCCCTAAAGCAGCAATTGAAGTACTGTTATACACTTCGGGAGAGAGACGAAGTTTCTTCACCCGGGGATCATAATGATCCGTTAAACGGCCTTGGACCATCTCCACCTCCACATCGTGGATACCTGCTTGGCGCAATAACTCCCTGGCAGCCATAGCTCCTGAGATACCGCCGGCTGATCTTACACGGGAATACTTGGCATAAGCTCCCTGCACCCTGGCCTGGGCGTAAAGAGACAAAAGAATCGCCGGGATCAACAAAATCATTGTCCAATCAAAAAACAAAGGCATTGGCATCAAAAATCAACCTCCTTATAATCGGAAATTAAGTCCATCGGAAAAAGTATTTTCTTTGGTGGCAAAACCTAAAAAATCACAGATAGATTTTTCCACTTCTTTAATATCCACCAGGGTATTAAAACAAGGTCCTTGGGGTCTGATGTTCAAGACACCCATTACCGGCAGATCTTTCACATCCTGGATGCCGCTGGTCAGATCCCGTTCGCAGGCAACGGCCACAATAGCTTTAGGACGATAATTCTTAACGAAGCTTCGGGCCAGAGTGCCTCCGGTAGCTACAGCCAGCTTCACTCCATAGGTATCGGCCAGGCGGTGCAAATCATCAATGGGGCATTTGCCGCAGCGCCTGCAATTATTAACATCAATGGTAATCTTGTGGGGACAATCGCTCCATTGCAGGCAATGAGGGGCCAGGATCAAAACCTGCTCCGGTTTCACATGAACACCTCTGTTATGAACCAATTGGTTATTGACAGCGATAAAGGAAGCCCTGATCTTTTCCCGATCGATACCCACCAGTTGTCCCAGACTCAAAGCAATGGGAAACAGGCTGTTGACTGCCAATAACATCATATTTTGAGGTGTATGGATGCCCCCTGAACTCCATAAGGCCAAAACCAGAAACAGAATTCCCAAGCCAATGATAACCAGAAATACCACCACTGCTCCAATTAACAGGGTAAACAAAATCTGGTTAAGTAATATTCCCTGATGGGTCAAAAGATACCATACTATTATGGCCAACCCACCAAGAAATAGAACACTTATGGATAAAAGGGCTACAAATAATCTTTTTTTGATCTGCATCTTTTAATCACATCCCAAGATTGTACCGGGTACCAGGGAATTACCTTTTAGAAATTCCTTGACTGCCAGCCGCTTTTTGCCCTGCAGCTGAAGCTCCCGGACTAACACTCCTTGTCCATCTCCGCCCACTATTAAAAGACCATGGTCATCAGTATTGACAACAGTTCCCGGCATTGCTTCCCAGTTGCCCGGTCTGACTGTTGCTTTCCAAATCTTAAGATTTTTGCCCTGCCAACAAGTATAAGCCCCGGGCCAGGGATCCATCCCCCGAATCTGATTGACAATTTCCTGAGCAGTTCGCTGCCAGTCAATCAGTTCATCTTCTCTCCTTAACATAGCGGCATAGGTGGCTTCTGCTTCCTCCTGGGGTTTTCTGACTGCTTTTCCCTCTGCCATCAGGGCGAGAGTATCCAACAGCAATTTAGCCCCATCCCCGGCCAGCAAATCGTGAAGCTCACCTACCGTCATGTCCGGTTCAATTACCCGCTTAGACTGGAGAATGATATCCCCCGCATCCAGTTTTTCAGTGACAAACATGGTAGTAACCCCGGTCTCTTGGCAGCCATCCATAATTGCCCGGTGAATGGGAGCTGCCCCTCTGTAGCGAGGTAGCAATGAAGCATGGACATTAATGCAGCCATAAGGAGTCATTTCCAATAGAGATTTGGGTAATAATTGGCCATAAGCTACAACGACCAGACACTCCGGGTTTAGCTCCTTAATCTGTTCTATTGCCTCCGGGTCCTTGATTTTTTCCGGCTGTAAAACAGCCAGTCCCATGGCCTGTGCTGTTTCTTTCACCGGCGGCGGTGCCAACCGCTTACCTCTACCTTTAGGACGATCCGGCTGGGTAACCACACCTGCCAGATCATGTCCCGCCTCCCGGAGGGCCTGTAAACAAGGTACAGCAAAATCAGCGGTACCTAAAAATACGATTCGCAATTACAATCCTAACCTCATTCCCTAACCAACTTATCTACGAATAAAATCCCTTCCAGATGATCGATTTCGTGTTGCAATGCTCGAGCCAGAAGACCGTCCCCTTCCATCACTTTTTCTTGTCCGGTTCGGTCCTGGTACTGAACTTTAACCCACTCTGCCCGTTTGACATTTCCCTGCCTGCCGGGAATACTCAAACAGCCTTCTTGAGCTATGTCTTCCCCTCTCCATTCAATAATCCTAGGGTTAATCAACTCCAATAAACCTTCCCCAACATCGATGACAACTACTCTTTTCAAGACACCTATTTGGGGAGCTGCCAAACCCACTCCCTCGGCATCATACATGGTATCTGCCATATTTGCTAACAGTTTTTCAAGACTGGCATTAAATTTGGTAACTACTTTAGCCTTTTCCCTCAACACAGGATCCCCAATCTCCACAATCTGATAAACCGCCACTGCGTTACCCCTTTCTTTTTATAACATTCCCAAAGGATCAATGTCCAAATTAAGGCGAATTCCCCGGGGAAGACTTCCACCCTGGGCAGCTTCCCGTAAAGACACGGATACCAGCTGACGCATCTTCTTGATGTCTTCACCTTTTAAAATTAGCTGCCACCGGTAATTGTTTTTGATTTTAGTCAACGGTGCCGGTGTGGGACCCAATAAGACTGCTCCGGCATTGCCCCGGTAACGGTTAATCCGGTCCGCAATCACCCGGGAACCTGTTTCACATAGTTCTTCCTGCTTACCTGTCACCAGGATCCGGATTAAATGACTATAAGGAGGGTATCCCATCAACCGGCGCAGTTTTATTTCCTCAGCAAAAAACCGTTCATAATCATGATCTGCCGCTGCTAATACAGTAGGATCCTCAGGAATATAAGTTTGGACTACCACTTCTCCCAGGCCGGTGCCTCTTCCTGCCCGGCCGGCTACCTGGGTCAAAAGCTGAAAACTCCTTTCCCTGGCCCGGAAATCAGGAAAGTTAAGCATCTGATCGGCCAGGATGACTCCCACCAGGGTCACGCCGGGAAAGTCCAAGCCTTTAGCCACCATTTGAGTACCGATCATTACATCTGCCAGCTTGTTTTCAAAAATCCCCAATAAACGCTCATAATCACCTTTTTTCCTGACGGTATCACTATCTATTCTTACCACTCGAGCCTGGGGAAATAAACTTAACAGCTCTTTTTCTACCTTTTCGGTACCGGCCCCTAAAGGTCTCACCCTGTTACCGCCACATTCAGGACATTCCATGGGGACAGGACGGGTATAACCACAGTAATTACACTTGAGTACCTTTTTGGTAGCATAATAAGTTAATGAAACATCACAATACTTACATTTGATCACCTGCCCGCAATCCCGGCAGTTGACCAGATTGGCATATCCTCTTCTATTTAAAAACAAAATGGATTGTTCCTTCTCCTGTAGACGTTCCTGTAATTTTTCCTTCAGCAGGTTGCTGAACAAGGTCTCATTACCTTCCTTCAATTCACGGCGCAAATCGGTTACCAACACTTTGGGCATCTGCTTGTGTTCAACTCGATTCCCCATTTTCAACAAGCTGAACTTTCCTTCCCGGGCTTTGTGATAGCTCTCCAAAGAGGGGGTGGCACTGCCTAAAACAAGGGGTGCCTTATTCAGAAAAGCCCTCACTATAGCTACTTCCCGAGCATGGTATTTAGGGGTTACCTCCTGCTGATAACTGTTTTCATGTTCTTCATCAATGATAATCAACCCCAGTCTCGGTACCGGAGCAAACACAGCGGATCTGGTGCCCACTACGATGGAAACATTTCCGGCAGCAATACGCTCCAAAGTCATGATTCTCTGTTTCAAAGGCAATCCGCTGTGAAGAACCTCTACTTGAGATCCAAACCGCCGGTAAAAGCGTTCAATTAAATGAGTTGTCAGGGATATCTCCGGAAACAAAACTATTGCCTGGTAACCGGAGGTAATCACTTCACTCAAACACCGGAAGTAGACTTCTGTTTTTCCGCTGCCGGTAACTCCATGGAGCAGAAATACCTCGTATTGAGGTGGAGCCAACTTGGGCTTGATTGCCGCCAAAACCCGTTCCTGCTCTCCCGTCAACTCCGGAGGCTCCTGCAAAGCAGAAACCGGTTCTGCTGCCGGGGCCGCCTCCAACTCATCAATGCGGACAACTCCCTTATTAACCAGGGACATGAGGCTTCTCCGGTCAGCACCGGTAATATTGAGCAAGTGGGGAACCAAGAAGGGCCCCGCTTGCTGCAACTGCTCCAATATGGCAGCTTGCTTGGGTGCCCTTTTCCTGATGGACAAGATAGTCCCGATAGTGACATCAGGTTCCAGGGAACACCATTCCTGTATTAATTTCTTGCCGGCACCGGAGGTTCTCGGAAAAAAAGCCTGCAATACAGTTACCAGGGGACACATATAATAAAGAGCCATCCACCGGGCCAATTGAAGGAGCTCAGCACTGATCACCGGTTCTCCCTCCCTGACCGCCAAGATCGGTTTCGTGCCGGTCACATCCGCCCGGGGCACCAGCCCCACTACATATCCATCCAACTCCCTGTTGCCAAAAGGTACCAATACCCGCACACCGGGTTTAACAGCTTCTTGCAGTTGAGCCGGAATCTCGTAATGGAAGGGACGATCCACTTTTCGGTTAGCGATTTCTACTACCACCTCTGCATACTGAGGCTTATGACTCATCGCCATCCCTCCCCTCATCTACAATTAAGTATATTATACCAGAAAACAATGGCTCCCAAAAGAAAAAAGCAGGGAACAGTCCTGCCTCTTTTATTTTCGCTGTTCTTTAACCTCCATGTACCTGTCTCTGGCCAAATTATTGTAAAAAGCGGTGCCGTCCAGTCTTCTGATGGCCCCATAGAAATGCTTCAAAGCTTCATTGATTTCACCTTTACGCAGATATAATTCCCCTAATATGAGACACAATTGCTGCTCATGCTCCGGCTTAAGCTTTGCTTTACTGGAGCCATAATAAGCTTGATAGTAATAATCAAAAGCCAGGTTCCAGGAACGCCGGTAAAGCTCCTCATCCCCCACATCCTGGTATAACCAGGATAGGGCCATGTAAAGTTTGGCAATATTCAAGGGATTCTCCTGTTCGTCACCGGCAAAGTAAATAGCCAGATAATAGCTAAGGAAGACCCGGTCAATGGAAAGAGGTTCCGGCGGGGGCAAGGTCACTTTCCCATGCAACTTCAGTGCCTTTTCCTGGTAGGAACGCAACCCTTCCGGACTGAGCCTTTTTATTTTGTCAAAATCATTGTAGTTTTCGCTATACAAGCAATAGGGACAAGTACGGATATTGTACCACAGCGGATCAAAATCTACATATACTTCTCTTAAATCATTTTCCCGTCTTTCCAGCCTGATTTTAGTCATTCTCGGATTTTTGGTTATGAATTCACCGTTACAAACAGGGCACGTAACTTGCTTTTCGTAATAAAAGTTTTTATGGGTCTCCGGAGCCACAACACCGTAATGCTTATGACCTTCCGGCAGTAAATCTATGGCAACCACTTGCTCTGTCTTGACAACCGGCGAAATAGTTGCCGGTGTTTCGGCCGGGGCGGGCTCACTAACTTTGACACTTGCCGCCTCTTCAATAGCTTTGGCTACAACCGGTGCCTCATTGCAATCCTCCAATAGCTTTGCTTCCAATCGCCGTATTCTACGGCTCAAACCGGTCATAATGGCGAAGGCCATATCTGGCATTTCCTTAATCAGGAGTTGAAAATTTTCTTTGGCAATACTGAGCACAATCACCGGACTTTCAGCAATGCCGGAGGCACTGCGGGGCAAATCATCCAGCATGGACATTTCACCGAAAAACTCCCCACTACCTAACACTGCAAACTTCTCTTGGACACCTTTAAAGGAATTACCATAAATGCCGACTTGTCCCGATAAAATAATGAACATTTCAGTGCCTATTTCACCTTCATAGCAGATGAAATCCCCTTTAGCAAACCGTTTAATCGTACCAACCCGCTTGAGTTTCTCCAAGTTCATTTTTTCCTCCATATCCACATAGAACTCTATTTACTGCTTGTTGACAAACTTAGCCTTTTGTCGACAGTCCGCATATACAACTATCTTTACTACCATATGATATATGCTACACATAGTTACGCTATTAACATCAATAAACCCTGCATCAACTGAAGAAATTCCCGGTTATTTTTGGGAACCCTTTAATAATATGATATAACAAAAAGCCCGGTCTCTGCTACCGGGCATTAAGAAATAATCACTGTTCTAGAACGTAATTTTATTTTAACTTAATATTGGCAACAGCCTCCATCAAGTCTTGGGACATACGGGCCAAAACATTGGTAGCAGCGGTAATCTCCTCCACTGCCGCTGCCTGTTCCTGTGAAGAAGAAGCAGCCCCATCCATCCCTTTTGATGTCTCTCTAATCACTGCCGCCATGCTTTCCATCGCCTCTGCCTGTCTGACAGCGCCCGCCTCTATACTCTGAGACGCATCCACTGCCCCCTGTACCCGTTGGGCCACAACTTCAATTGCCTCGCTAATACTGTTGAAAGCCAGTTTAGTCTTATTGATAATCTCCAAACCTAATACAACTTCCGCATTGCCCTGTTTGATTGCTTCTTCGGTTAACGCCGTTTGGTGCAAGATATCCTGTACAACGGTGGAAATTTGATCCGCAGCCTGCTGGCTTTCATCCGCAAGCTTTCGAACTTCTTCTGCCACTACCGCAAAACCTCTTCCTTCGGTACCCGCCCGGGCGGCTTCAATGGCAGCATTTAAGGCCAGCAGATTGGTTTGCTCGGCTATTTCCTTGATAATGCTCAAAAATGATTCTACCTGTCGTGATTGTTCCCCTAATTTTCCTACCACGGAAGCTGTCTCGTGAGTTACCCTGGCAATAGCGTCAATTTGTCTAATAGTGTCATTTATTTTTATTTCTCCCTCAGCAATAGAGCCGGTAACTTGTCCGGTGGCCTGAGCAATATCTTTATTACTCTCACTGACCACAAAAACACCCTGGGTGACTTCCTGGATAATATCGCTGGTTAATTCAACATGATGCAATTGCTCATCCAGCCCGCTACTGATTTCTTCCATCACCGCGGCAATCTCTTCAGCGGCATTACCAGTTTCTTCCGTGGCTTTAGATACGTCATCAGTAATTGAAGCTACCTGCCCGGCAACATCACGGATTTTGCCCACTAATCCACTCAGATTGCTTTCCATTTGATTCACTGCAGCAGCAATCAGGCCTATTTCATCCTTGTTTTTCACTACAACAGGTTCCGCGGACAATACCCCCTTACTAATCAAACTGACCCGTTCGGTAACCCTCCCCAGAGGTTCCGCAAAATGCCTGGCAAAGAGGAAAATAAAAGATATTCCGATTAGTAAACACAGACCGATCACAATCAACAATATGTAAAGAATACGTAAGGCTCCGCTGTTAAAGTCCTGCATATAAGTACTGGTTGCCACAATCCAACCCCAGTGTGGATCCTGCTGGGCATAGGCTACTTTTGGGGCCACTACCGAGGGATCATTTGGCAGGGCCCAGTCATAATAAGTATAGCCGCCCCCTTTTTTAGCCTTGTCAATTATATCCTGGATAAAATAGTACCCGTCATCGGTCTGCTGTTCCCAAAGATTATCACCTTCAAGATAGGGATGGGCCAACAAAACACCCTTCTCATCCAAAACATAGAAATAGTCGCTTTCCCCATAACCTGCCAGTAAAGTTATAGGCCTGGCGCCGTCAGCATTTTTGGGTCCAATTAATGTGGTTTTAACTGCTTCTTGAGCATCTGCTAAAGACATTTTACCTGCTTCCACCGCATCATTGTATATTTCAATCATCTGCATGGCCATTATGATCTGGTTTTCCAATCCTTTGCTGCCAACCCTGTCTAACTCCTCTTTGGCAATACCCGCCCCTGACACCCCGATGACAAGACTGGGAATCGCAAGCATCAAAAAGGACACCGCTAACAGTTTTAATCTGATTTTCCCTTTCATAAATGCCCTCCTCAGTTCCCCTACCCCATTAAGCAATTATTTGCGAAATCATTTAGGGGTTGGCAATATACCCCATTTATGAGATACTACTGTCAGAAACTTGCCAAAACAGTGTTAATGCGGGTCATACCCATCTTTATCAATACAAGGAAAAGGGGTAATAATAATGAATCATTTTACCATTGAT
>JAAYOX010000163.1 GCA_012520135.1 Clostridia bacterium | reverse complement strand
GGCATTTTTCCTCAGGCTCCTTCGCTCGTTTGATCTTGGCTCCAATTCAGCCCGCCGATTAACACCGATTAGCATTTTGTTGGGCGTATGTGTTGTCAAATAGCGAAGCAAACATTACCAGCCTGAAGCGACTTAACGAAAAATAAAAGCCCCGGCTGCTAATGAGTGACAATTAATGTCGCTAAAGGTTAAAAGGAGTTTTACCGGGAGTTAGAGAACAGTTCATATAGTGCCCGTTAGCTAACCATGTTATTTGGGGGAGGGGAAGCAGGATGGCTGAAAAAATGAAACTGGTAATCGTAACCGGCATGTCGGGAGCCGGTAAGACCCAAGCGGTCCGTAGCCTGGAAGATTTGGGCTTTCTTTGTGTAGATAATCTGCCTCCGGCATTGGTGCCTCGCTTTGTGGAATTAATCGGTGCCCAAGGGACCCCTCCGGAAAAAGTGGCTCTGGTGATGGATGCCAGGGGAGGCATACTTTTTGATGCTTTTGCAAGCGCCATCGAGTATTTGGAGCAAGCGGATTATCCCCATGAGATCCTGTTCCTGGATGCCTCGGAAGAAACTTTGGTTCGCCGCTATAAAGAAACAAGACGCCGGCATCCCATGTTTTTGGAAGGGGGCATTCTGGAGAGTATCCGGCGGGAGAAAGAACTTTTGCAAGATATCAGGGAGAAAGCGGACAAACTGATTGATACCAGCGATTTAACCAACGGGCAGTTAAAGGCTCAAATAGATGATTTGTTTCAAGCTACCTCGGATTCTAGGCTGACGGTAACCGTTATGTCCTTCGGTTTTAAGTATGGGATCCCCCTGGATGCTGATTTAGTAATGGATGTACGGTTTTTGCCTAATCCTTATTATATTGAATCCCTCAGGCCTTTTACCGGAAACGATGAGCCGGTGCGTGATTATGTACTGCAGAATCCTTCCAGCCAGGCTTTTCTGGACCGGTTTACGGATATGTTGAGCTTTTTGCTGCCTTTTTATTATCAAGAAGGAAAGTCTCATTTGGTAATTGCCATCGGTTGTACCGGGGGAAGGCATCGTTCCGTGGCTCTGGCTCAGGCAGTGGCTGATTCCCTTCAGGGACAAGAGTCCCGGGTATATGTGACCCATAGGGATATTAATCGGGAACGGGAGCGGTATCAAAGTTGATGGGCTGGCTTAAATGGCTTTATCCCGGCTTAAAGGTGAAACGCTGGCTGTTACTGATCATGATGGGGCTTGCCTTTGTTTTTTTCGGTATTTTATTGATCAGTCAATTAGAATTATTATTTAATCTTTTTCGCTGGGGCAAAAGCATCACCAAAGGCTGGCTGGACAGACCCACCGGTCGTATGGTAGGCGTAAGTGCCTTGGCAATGGGACTTTTCATCACGGTTTTTGGATTTAAGCAGATGCTGCGTTCTATCCTGAATGCGGCTTTGCCGGATATGCCGGAAGGGCTGGTAGAGCTTTTATATAATCGCCGTAGTTTGAAAAAAGGACCGAAAATTGTAGCTATTGGAGGGGGAACAGGTTTATCAGTTTTGCTGCGGGGACTGAAGGAATATACCAGTAACATTACCGCCATTGTCAGTGTAGCCGATGATGGAGGCAGTTCCGGCAGATTGCGGGGGGAACTGGGAATCCTCCCTCCGGGAGATTTACGTAACTGTTTAATCGCCCTGGCGGACCGTGAACAGATTATGGAGGAACTCTTGAATTACCGGTTTTGCCAGGGAGCAACCCTGAACGGCCATAATGTAGGCAACCTGCTGTTAGCCGGATTGGCGGAATTAAAGGGAGATTTTAACCTGGCTATTCAGGAGTTGAGCAAAGTATTGGCCATTCGGGGCAAGGTAGTCCCCGCTACCCTGACCCCGCCGGTGCTGGGAGCGGAACTGGAGGACGGAGAAATTATCCGGGGTCAGAGTATCATCGCCCGGAGTCCGAAACCGATTAAAAAGGTTTTCCTGGAGCCGGCAGACTGTGCTGCCTTAGAGGAAGCTTTACAAGCTATCAGTGAAGCGGATTTAATTATCTTAGGACCGGGCAGTTTATATACCAGCGTTATTCCTAATTTGTTAATTAAAGAAATCAATGAAGCTTTGTTGATGACTTCCGCTCCTGTAGCTTATGTGTGTAATGTGGCTACCCAGCCGGGTGAGACAGACGGGTATTCCGTATCCCAACATGTAAAAGCTCTTCAGGTTCACGGGGGCCAAACACTGATTGATATAGTGGTAGTCAATACTTTGGTTCCCGATTTTTCCACTGCGGAAGAAAAGGTAGAACCGGTACCGGTGGACTACCGGGAGTTGCGTAGACTGGGGTTAAAGGTTATCGGTGGGGATTTAGTTGACGAAACCCTGGGAGTAAGGCATGATTCCAAAAAGCTTGGCCGTCTATTGATCAGACTGGTCCTTTGGCAGAAGAACAGTAGGCGGTTGCAAAAATTGTTCAGCTTTTAGAAAAGGGAGGGACTAAGATTGTCCTTTTCCGCAATGACCAAGGCAGAGATGGCTAGGGTAATGCCCAGGAAGCGTTGCTGCCAGATTGCTGAGTTGACGGCTATCATCGGGATGGACGGTACCGTTAAAGGTGGGGCTCATGGAGAACCTGCTTTGATCATGAGTAGCCAAAGTGCCCCGGTTGCTCGTAAAATCTACAAATTATGCAAGTTGTTATTGCAGCCTTTAGCCATTCAGGTAGCCGTAACCAAAAAGCCAAATCTAAAAAAGCGGAATGTTTACCATGTTTTGATTCCCTACCAGTCAGGGGCACGGGAAGCTTTTGCCCCTCTGGGGCTGTCTTTTGCCGGCGAAGGGTGGCAGGTAAATTGGCGTCCGATAGCGCTGGAGAAAAGATGCTGCCAAAAAGCTTATTTGAGAGGTGCTTTTTTGGGAGGGGGCTCAGTGAATGATCCGGAGGGTACTTATCATTTGGAGATGATTACCAGGGATCCGGTCCATTCTCAGACTATTTGTGAAGTGATGAGTTTCTTTGATCTAAGTCCCCGTATCAGTGAAAGAAAGCAATACCACGTTGTTTATTTGAAAGAAAGTGATCAAATCGTCCAGTTCTTGAATGTAGCGGGGGCACATCGAGCTTTGCTGGAGTTTGAGAGTACCAGGGTAGTTAAAGATATGAGAAACAGGGTGAATCGATTGGTTAATTGTGAAACGGCTAATCTAAGCAAAACCGTGGATACGGGAGTGCGGCAAGTAGAAATGATCCGCTTGTTGGAAGAAAAAATGGGCCTGGAGAAACTGCCGCTGCCTCTTAGGGAGATAGCCAGGCTCAGGTTGGAATTTCCGGACGCCAGTCTGCGGGAATTAGGGCAGATGTTGGATCCTCCCATAGGCAAATCAGGAGCCAATCATCGCTTACGCAAACTAGAAGAAATGGCTAAAGAGTTAGAGGTGGGGCAAGGAAGGAAATGATGCCGGTTTTCTCGAATAATTAAAACGGTAGAACTCAGTAAATGCAGGGCATAAAGGTCAAGTGAGCATTTATAGCATGATATAGATGCAATCAAAAGTGATGGAGTGACTACAATGCGCATGGGCATCGGACTCAACTTAGAGCAAACTCAAAAACTGATCATCACACCTGAGCTCCGGCAGGCCATTGCCATTTTACAGCTGTCCTCCCAGGAACTGACTGAGTTTGTGGAAGCAGAATTGCTGGAAAATCCTGTCCTGGAGCTGGCTGAGGTTGAAGAAGCTCCGGCAGAAGAAGCGGCAGCCGGTGAGGAGACTGCTGCAGAAACGGAACAATTCGATTTGGATTGGCAGGAGTATTTTGCTGACGGGCGGGATATCGGCTATACAGGTATGGCAGAAACCAGGATTGAGGAGACTTCTTTCGAACAATTTGTCAGTGAAGAGAGCACCCTGCATGATCATTTACTGTGGCAACTGAAATTATCTCAAGCTCAGCCGGAAATAATTGAAATCGGGGAATTTTTAATCGGTAATATTGATGATAACGGATACCTGCGCATCAGTGTGGAAGAGGCAGTCGAAGCATTAGGCTGCCAGGAACATGAGGTGCTCACTGCGCTGGAGTTGATTCAAGAGTTCGATCCCCCGGGAGTTGCCGCCCGTAATTTGGTTGAATGCTTATTGCTGCAACTGGACAGTACCTATGGAGAACAGCCTTTGGCTCGGACTATAATTGTCGATTATTTAGAAGACTTGGGCGAAGGTCGTATTACGAAAATTGCTAAAAACCTAGGGGTTTCACCCGGGGAAGTTCAGGAGGCAGGGGATTTAATTAAGACATTGGATCCTAAACCGGGCAGGCGTTTTGGGGACAATACAAGTACACGTTATATTATTCCCGATGTGGCTGTAGAGAAAGTAGCCGGCGAATATGTGGTGCTGGTGAATGATTATACAGGTTCCCGGCTGAGAATTAACCCTCAATATCGCTCTATCCTGGTCCAAGGGATATCCGGTGAGGAAGATACGAAAAAATTTATTGAAAGTAAACTCAATTCCGCCGTTTGGATTATTAAAAGTATTGAGCAAAGGCGGCTGACCTTATACCGGGTGGTAAAAACAATTGTCGATTTTCAAAAAGATTTCCTCGATTATGGCATCAGGCACTTGAAACCTCTTACTCTAAAGCAAGTAGCCGATGTGGTGGATCTGCATGAATCAACGGTGAGCCGGGCCATTGCCAACAAATACGTTCAGACTCCCCAGGGGGTCCATGAGTTGAAGTTCTTTTTTGCCAGCGGCGTGGAAAAAGCCGGCGGCCAGGGCGTAGCCTCGGAAAGTATCAAAAAGGCCATGAAAGAGTTAATCGACAAGGAAGATCCGGCTAATCCCTTGACAGATCAGGCTTTAACCGATGCTCTGAAGCGTCAGGGAGTGCGGATTTCCCGGCGGACTGTGGCCAAATACCGGGATGAAATGGGGATCCCTTCCGCCGGACGCCGCAAAAGGTTCTAAAAGACCCTCGGGGTCTTTTTTTAGATGGTTTTGGTTCCTGATGGTTAGCTGGAAAAGGCTTCATTTAATGGAGGATTCCTCTTGTTTCTGTGGAATAACAAATTGGAACCCCTTTTTAAAGGGTACCATCATAAAATCAAGTGGGATTTGGGATAATAACTCCAAATCCTGTATAGTCATGACTATAAAAGGAGGAAGGGTGCATGACGGTAAAAGTAGGCATTAACGGTTTCGGAAGGATCGGTAGGTTGGTGTTTCGAGCTGCAGCCAAACACCCGGAGGTAGAGATTGTTGCTATTAACGACTTAACCGATGCAGAGACAAATGCTCATTTGTTGAAATACGACTCGGTCCATGGCATTTGGGACGCTGACATTGAAGCAGTCGACGGTGCGATTCGGGTTAACGGTAAGGAAGTCAAGGTATTGGCTGAAAGAGATCCGGGTAAGCTGCCCTGGGGAGATTTAGGAGTAGACGTAGTGGTGGAATCCACCGGTCTGTTTACCGATGCTAACAAAGCTAAGGCCCATCTTGAAGCAGGGGCGAAAAAAGTGGTGATTTCCGCCCCGGCCAAGAATGAAGATATCACCATCGTGCTAGGCGTCAATGAAGACAAGTATGACCCGGCTAATCATCACATCATATCCAATGCTTCTTGTACCACTAACTGTTTGGCTCCTTTTGCCAAGGTCCTTAACGACAAGTTCGGGATTAAAAAAGGTCTTATGACCACAGTACATGCCTATACCAATGACCAGCGGATTTTGGACCAGGCTCATAAGGACCTCCGCCGGGCCAGAACCGCCGGGATGTCCATTATTCCAACTACCACCGGCGCTGCCAAAGCTGTAGCCCTGGTACTGCCCGAATTAAAAGGCAAGCTGAATGGTTTCGCCATGCGGGTTCCCACTCCCAACGTTTCGGTAGTGGATTTGGTGGCTGAGGTAGAAAAAGCCACAACTGTAGAAGAAGTTAACAATGCTCTGAAGGAAGCAGCAGAAGGCCCGTTGAAGGGAATTCTCGGTTACAGCGAATTACCCCTGGTGTCCATGGATTACAACGGTGATCCCCGTTCCTCCATCGTGGACGGTTTATCCACCATGGTTATGGAAGGCAATCTGGTAAAAGTAGTTTCCTGGTATGACAATGAATGGGGTTATTCCAACAGAGTAGCGGAATTAGTAGTCTTTATTGCGGAGAAAGGGCTGTAACGGAGTAGGAGAAATGAATAAGAAGACACTTAAAGACCTTGATTTATCCGGAAAGAAAGTACTTGTACGGGTGGATTTTAACGTACCGCTCCAGGAGGGGCAGATTACCGACGATACCAGGATAAGAGCTGCCCTGCCTACCATCAAGTATTTGCAGGATCAGCAGGCCAGGATTATCTTAGTCTCTCATTTAGGCCGTCCCAAGGGACAGGTCAATGCCAAGTACAGTCTCGCACCGGTGGCAGATCGCCTCGGTGATTTGTTGGGTCAGAAAGTGATTTTCAGCCAAGAGATCATTGGCCCGCAAGTCCGGGAAGCAGTGGAGGCACTGGAACCGGGCCAGGTGATGCTCCTGGAAAACATCAGATTTTTACCGGGAGAGGAAAAGAATGATCCTGACCTGGCCAAAGAGCTGGCTTCTTTGGCAGCTCTTTTTGTAAACGATGCTTTTGGCACGGCCCATCGAGCCCATGCTTCCACCGCCGGAGTAGCCGCTTACCTGCCGGCAGCGGCGGGGATGCTCCTGGAAAAAGAGATTGAAGTGATGGGCGGGGCTTTAACAGATCCCCGGCGGCCTTTCATCGCGATCTTAGGCGGGGCCAAAGTGTCGGATAAAATCGGTGTTATTAAGAATTTATTGACTAAAGTGGATCACCTGATTATCGGGGGAGGCATGGCTAATACCTTCTTGAAAGCCAAAGGCTACGCTGTGGGCAAATCTTTATTGGAAGAAGATAAGGTTGAACTGGCCAAAAGTCTCCTGGCCGAGGCAGAGGAAAAGGGTGTTTCCCTCCACTTGCCGGAAGACGTAGTCATTGCTCCTTCTTTAGATGCACCGGACCGGAGCCGGGAGGTTCCCGTTGACCAGGTTCCGGAGGATCAGATGATTTTGGATATCGGCTCCAATACGGGCCGCCGTTACGGGGAAATTATTAAGACTGCCCGTACCGTGGTTTGGAACGGACCCATGGGAGTTTTTGAAGTAGACGCTTTTGCCAAGGGTACGGAAGCAGTGGCCCAGGCTATGGCCCAAGTGGATGGAGTTACCATCATTGGAGGCGGTGACTCGGTGGCTGCCGTGGAAAAAGTAGGGGTAGCGGACAAGATGTCCCATATTTCCACCGGTGGCGGGGCTTCACTGGAATTTTTGGAAGGCAAGGAATTGCCGGGGGTTGCTGCTTTGGCAGACCGGTAAATTTGTGCTTAAACCCCTAAGGGTTGATTAATAATGTTACAACCGCCTGAGGGCGGTTGTTTTATGGGGAGGTTTTGATGTGCGTAAACCAATTATCGCAGGCAACTGGAAAATGTTTAAGACTGCAGCGGAAACCAAAGAGTTTTTCGAGAATCTGAAACCCCTGGTCAAAGATGCTAAAGCAGAGGTACTGGTCTGTCCTCCTTTTACTTCTCTGGAGACAGCGGCTAATGCAAGCCAAGGAACCAATATCATGGTCGGCTCACAGAATATGCACTGGGAGGAAGAAGGGGCATTTACCGGGGAAATCGCACCGGGAATGCTGACTGCGCTGGGTATTACTTACACTATTATCGGCCATTCGGAAAGACGCCAGTATTTCGGTGAAACCGACGAAACAGTGAACAAAAAAGTCAAAGCGGCGTTAAAGCACGGGTTGTTGCCTATCGTCTGTGTCGGGGAATCCTTGGAAGAAAGAGAACAGGGTATCTCCAAAGATGTCTGCCGGCGCCAGGTAGAGCAGGGCTTGGTGGGAATCGAAAGTTCCGAAGCTGCCAAACTGGTGGTTGCTTACGAACCCATTTGGGCTATCGGTACAGGAAAAACCGCTTCAGCTGCCGATGCCCAGGAAGTGATTGGCTATATCCGGCAGGTACTGGGGGAAATGTTTGGTCAGGAGACGGCAGGGAAGATCCGCATCCAGTACGGAGGCAGTGTTAAGCCGGCCAATATTAAGGAATTAATGGCCCAGCCTGATATCGACGGTGCTTTGGTGGGTGGGGCCAGCTTACAGCCGGATAGCTTTGCGGCCATTGTAAATTTCGATTAAAGGAAAGCAGGCCGGTTGATTTTGTTTAGGAAGAGGTGCAAGATGAAAAATACTCCCCTGGTTCTGGCTGTTCTTGACGGCTGGGGTCTAAGAGATGAACAAGAGGCAAATGCTATCAAGATGGCTCATTTGCCCAATTACAGGAAAATGGAACAAACATACCCCGTAACCACTCTTCGTTGTTCCGGTGAAGATGTAGGGCTGCCTGCGGGCCAGATGGGGAACTCGGAAGTAGGACATTTGAATATCGGAGCCGGCCGGGTAGTTTACCAGGAGCTGACCAGGATTAACAGGGCCATCAAAGACGGTAGCTTTTTTGCCAACGAGGAATTAATTAAAGCCATGGAACAGGTAAAAGCCAACAACGGCGCCCTTCATTTGCTGGGTTTGGTATCCGACGGGGGTGTACACAGTCACCTGGATCACCTATATGCCCTGTTACTGATGGCTAAACACCTGGGGCTTACTCAAGTTTTCATTCATACCTGCCTGGACGGCAGGGATGTGGCCCCTACCAGCGGCTTGGGTTATATCAAGGACCTGGAAATAAAATGCCGGGAGTTGGGTATCGGACGAATAGCCACTGTCATGGGACGCTACTATGCCATGGATCGGGATAAACGCTGGGAGCGGGTGGCCCTGGCTTACCGGGCTATGGTGCGAGGGGAAGGAAATAAAGCTACCCTGGCCCAAATGGCAGTGGAACGATCCTACGAAGAGGGAGTAACCGATGAGTTCGTGGTGCCCACTGTAATTGTGGATGAGAAGGGGGAACCGGTAGCCAGGGTCCGGGAGGGAGACGCTCTCATCATGTTTAATTTCCGGGCGGATCGGGCCCGGGAAATTACCAGGGCTTTTGTCGATCGGGATTTCGACGGTTTTGATCGACCGGGAGGTTTTTTCCCTGTTCACTATGTATGTTTGACCCAGTACGATATTACCATTGAAGCCCCGGTTGCTTTTCCCCCTCAGAATTTGAGTAATACTCTGGGTGAAGTCCTGTCTAAAAGGGGCCTCAAACAGCTTCGGATCGCCGAAACGGAGAAATATGCCCATGTTACCTTCTTTTTTAATGGGGGAGTTGAGGCACCAAATGCCGGAGAAGACCGGATTTTAATTCCCTCCCCGAAGGTAGCCACCTACAACCTGAAACCGGAAATGAGTGCTTTGGAAGTGACCGACCGGTTAATCCAAGAAATAAACAGGGATTTTTATGAAGTGGTAATCGTTAATTATGCCAACCCGGATATGGTAGGCCACACAGGCGTATTGGAGGCGGCCATCAGGGCAGTGGAAACAGTAGATGAGTGTATTGGCCGGGTGGCCCAAACAGTCAGGGACAAAGGAGGCATCCTGATTATTACCGCTGACCATGGCAATGCGGAGTTAATGGTGGATGCAGATACCGGGGGAGCTCATACAGCCCACACATCGTCTCTCGTTCCTTTGATATTGGTGTCGGACAATCATCAGGGAGTCACCCTGGCCGAAGGCTCCCTGCAGGATATCGCTCCTACCATGTTGGACCTGTTGGGTATCGAAAAACCGGCGGAAATGACCGGCAACAGTCTACTTCGATAATCGCTCTCCGGCAAAATGCCGACTGTATGAGTGCCAGTAGAGTACGTTGCTTGTTGGCAAATAGCGTAAGGATGATAATGTTTTGCGGAGTCTGTTGTCTGACATCGGTGGATGATGCAAGGACGGTAATGTTGCTCCGCTACGGCGAAGCCCCTACGCCGTTACCGGCAGCAAGCTGCCGACGGCTGAGGGCACAACGCCCG
>JAAYOX010000162.1 GCA_012520135.1 Clostridia bacterium | reverse complement strand
GTATTATAGGGGCAAACGACTCTGTTTTTGTTTACCCGTTTCCCATGCAATTTGTTATTTATGCGTGATATCATTCGAACTTTTGTCTACCAAAAGAGCTAACTAGAACAAAGCCGAATAGGATTCCAGCTACAAAAGTTAGATTCGGAGTATACATAAATATTAAAGCAGTAATTTTCCACTGGGCGAATTCTGCTAAGCATAAGATTGGTGTTATTGCTACTAGAAGCGACGGAAAACCAACTAATAGAAGTGGTATCCAATCAACTTTCCAGGATCCTTCCTGTCCAAATAATTTAACCAATTGAGGTAAAGCCAGCAGAACTCCCACTAAGATGGGGTAAATCGATAAGAACGTCCAGTAATATGTTGGGTCATATGTTGTACCAAACAATTTCTCCAAATGTCTCCGTAATTGTTCTGCAGCAATCACAAAATAACCTAATGCAACAACATATATAAAATAGCCGACAATACGCTTCAAATTATGATTCACCATAATCTTTCCCTTCATCAGTATTTGTAAATATATTCGCTATAATTACATATAATTCCTTTTGTAATTGTGGCCTTAAACAACAGTATGATTCTGCGCATATATAAGTACTAAGCTCTTCTTGACTCAGGATGACGTTATGGGTGTTTCATTTATTGCCCACCTAATGATTACTGTGACACGACAGAAAAGCCCCCGTGTGGTCTTTGAAATTAAACCTGTGGCTAAAACGTATATAGTATAAACCTTGGTGTAGGAACTTAAAACTGGGGAGGATAACATTTTATGCATATACAGGACCGGCTTCTTCAAGCTGCTCAGAAAGTGAGAGAACAACAAACTCTGCTGCATCGCCGTGAAGCAACGTGTAAATCGATTCAACAGCAAAAAGAGCATTGGCAGCAGCTAAAAAAAATATTAGACAGCGAACTCAAGGATGTAGAAAAACTGGATGGTTTTACCCTGCAAAATTTCTGGCACAGCATAAAAGGAACTAAAGATGTGGCCAGACATAAGGAGCAGGAGGAATACCTAGCCGCCAAAATGAAGTTTGACAGTGCCAATGCTGCGCTGGAGAATTTACACAACGATCTTAGGCGAATAGATAATGACTTAGCTTCTCTGGGAGATGTTCAAACCGAATACCAGTCAGCCCTCCAGGAAAAGGAGCTATATTTGCCCCCTTCAGACGGACCCGAGTCCAGGCGGTTATGGGAAATAGCCGAACGGTTAGGCTATTTACAGGCCCAAGACAAAGAACTTGTCGAAGCAATTAGCGCGGGACAAAAAGCCTCTCAAGGATTAGACGAAGTTGAAAAAAGTCTCAGCAGCGCCCAGAGCTGGGGAGTGGTTGATATTCTTGGAGGAGGCCTGATAATTACAGCCATTAAACATTCTCATATCAGCACTGCCCGCCGCCAAATCAATCAAGCCCAACAACAGCTGCGCCGGTTTCAGACAGAATTAGCTGATGTTCAAAAGACCAACAGTTCTCTGGAAATCGGAAACATATGGACTATGGCAGACTTTTTGCTGGATGGATTACTTTTTGACTTCATCGTTCAATCACAGATCAGTGATGCCCAGCATCGCACCCGCCAGCTTAAGCGAGAAATCCTGGCAACTATCCAGGATCTGCAGAAGCTACAAAGGGAAAACCAGCAGGAAGCTGAGAAACTAAATAAAGAAAGACAGCGTTTAATAGAGGCTGCTCCTATTTAGGAGATATGACTGGGAAAGGGTGTCACAGAACAGGGATTTGACTACTTTTGAAAGGAGAATAACGATGTCAATAAGTGGTTTTCTTAATTTGGGAAGTCTGCTGCTGGGACTTATTGCATGGGTTGTTCCCGTTTTGAGTATTAAACTCTCCGGAAAATATGTAATGAAAAACTGCTATCTTTTTATTATTGTAAGTTTTAGTGCTTGTATAGCATCTCTGTGTTTGCAGCTGTTCGAAATCAACCATAGAGTACAAATTCAAGATTGGTCAGCACTTATGGATACAACTGGCACGTTAATATGGGTTGCCGTAATACTTGCTGCAATAACCCTCCTGCTTAATATAATGGCGTTGGGTATATGCTGGAAGAAGACAACGGAAGCTTAATTAGAACGTCAGACTGGGAGGGATAGATATGAGTAAAAGAATATTAATAAATTCCCCGGCAGTGGCTGTATTAGCCGGTTTGATGATGTTTTTTATCGGCCTGCCTTCAGCCTTGGCCCAGCAGGATGTTGGGCTGGAAATACAGGGGAACCTTATCGGGATTGAGCCTGCTCCTTTTATTAATGCCAATCGGGTTATGGTTCCGGTGCGAGCAGTGGCTGATCATTTGGGAGCAAAGGTAACCTGGGATGAAGAGAATAAGGCTGTTAAGGTAGACCGCGATGAATTCCAGATTGCTATGGTTCTGGGTCGGACTCAAGCTGTGGTTAATGGGCAAAATGTACAGTTAGAAAGTACCCCGGTTATTGTGGCAGGCAGAGCGATGGTACCGGTAAGGGTTCTGGCAGAAGGTTTGCAGGTTCCCGTGTCATGGTCCAGTGAAACACGGGTAGTCAGCTTGGGAAAACCAACCTTGGTGGCAGGAAGTTCGCTGACTTTTCCTCCCTTTGAGTTTAAGGAAGGTAATGATATCGTTGGTTTTGATGTTGATCTCATCCAGGCTATTGGAGAGTTGTGGGGAGAAGAAATCATTGTTAAAGACATTCCTTTTAATCAGCTTATACCTTCTTTGAGCTCAGGACAGATTGATTTAATCATTTCAGGATTAACGATAACTGAAAACCGCCAAGAGTTTATGAATCTTACCATGCCCTATTTTGATTATGGTGAAATAATTCTAACTCCTAAAGGCAGCCACAATGATATGACTCTAGAGGACTTAACCGGGAAGGTGGCCTGTCAGATGGGAAGCTCTGCTCAGGGAGTCCTCACTGGTTTAGCAGAAAAGGACCCCCCTATGCAAATCGTACCGTTGGAAACTTTAGAAGAGGTTTGGAGAGCCGTTGAATTGGGTATAGTAGATGCGGCTTTAGTTCCCCATGCTCCCACTGCCTATTACCTAACCCAGCATGGTGATAGTAATTTGATAATGGTAGGAAATGTTCTGGCCAGCCAGCCAACGGGAATTGCTGTTCAAAAGGGCAACCAAAAATTAGTGGACAAACTCAACCAGAGCCTCAAAACATTAAAAGAGAATGGCACCTATGACCACATCTATGAAAAATGGCTCGGCCCCAGGAAATAGGGCTTTGGCTGACAATGGGGGATTGGGTTGCAGCAAGGGCGTTCTGTGATAGCTTTGCTGTAGCAAAAGAATGGCAGTAGTCTGCCAGTAAAGGATGGTAAGCGTAAGCTATGTCAGAGGTATAAGAAAAACTTGCTCAGTCATTGACAGCTGAATCTACAGAGCTTATCCTTATCTGCCATATCGATTGCAGGATTTGTGGGAGCTGGGATCATCACCCCAGGATATTATTGCTATGGTTTCAAAACATATGAAGGTAACAGGAGAAACCAAGATGCTTGATTTGGCCTGTGGCAAAGGGGGGTCAGTGTCAATTTAGCTAAAGCACTAGGTTGTCAGGTAAAGGGAATTGATATTATGCCTCCTTTCCGCAGGCACTAGGGGGTGTTTATTGTGTGTGTTTAATTGCCTAAATAATTGGGCCTTCCCCTGCCACGCCCTCTTGTGTCCACCCGCCTAAAGATCAAACATTTTTATTGCAATTAGAAAACCGATTGATCCGCCAATTAACCAAAAAACAGTAAATCTAATCAAATGTTCTATATCTGTGTAACCAGTGATCAAGTGTTGACCAATTCCGTATAAGGTAGCTCCCAATAAACCACCCGCGGCTATACTTAAGAAGCGTTTTACATTTTTATGCATAAAGGCCTCACCTCCCTTATTCAAAATCTATTCACTTGCCAGTGGTGTTTGAAACAAGCACTGGAATTTTCCTCTTGGATTATCTTCCTGCATAGGCTTTAATAGTTGCGCTAGTATGCAAAATATTGCGCCTAAAGGTTGAGTGATTAAGCTGTAACCCGCTTTAGCCTCCGGCAAAGTACGCCAAAACTAAAGCTTCGGCTACTAGCCTTCAGCTACTGCTTAGGTGAGAGTCGTTTTCACAGCAACATTAATTGTGCGCTTTAGCGAAACATCATGAGTTCCCGTAGGGGGCAACCTTATTTGTATCCTCAAGGATACATCGAGAGTCCTTTAGGGCATGACGGAAGTCATCCTTCGTGTCATTGCGAGCATAGCGAAGCAATCTCGAACGAGGATTACAGACAATGTTGAAAAGAGAGATTGCCTCGCCCCCTAACGGGGGATCGCAACACTAATTGTACCCGTTAGGGTACATCGGCAACCTTACTTGTGTTCATAACCCGCAGGGTTTGAACACATCAGGCGTCCCCGAAGGGGGGAGTCCTTTAGGGCAATGACAAGCTCGAAAGGCACTTTCACAGCAATACTTATTGATGCGTAAATTTACCGAACCTTAAATTCCCGCCTACTGTCTTTATCAAAAATGATAACGTTAGGCCTATGCATACTGCCGCTGAGGTTACTATATTGAGAATTCTGGTCTTCCATCACAAATCTAATTCCTTTTTGTTCCCGAGGTTGTAATGTAAATTCTGT
>JAAYOX010000161.1 GCA_012520135.1 Clostridia bacterium | reverse complement strand
TGGCGGAGCTGACGGGAATCGAACCCGCGATCTTCGGCGTGACAGGCCGACATGTTAACCGCTACACTACAGCTCCGCAAATGGTGACCCGTAGGGGATTCGAACCCCTGTTGCCGGCGTGAAAGGCCGGTGTCTTAACCGCTTGACCAACGGGCCATGAAATTGTATTTTATATCTGGTCGGGGCGGAGGGATTTGAACCCCCGGCCCCTTGGTCCCAAACCAAGTGCGCTACCAAACTGCGCTACGCCCCGAAACATGCATTTAAAATTATAAACAATATCTCAACATTAGTCAAGACGCTGAAATAAAGATTTTTGGACCTCCCAATACTTGTAAATGAATAACCATTCACCTTTCTCTCAAACCCATATAGGGACTTATTAAGACCGCTGGCTATAAAAATAATGAACATTTTGGCTAACGGTAGCAGGAAAACACTAGTTTATGTTGAAGTTAATTTGAGATAATCGATGAACGACTATTGGTAATATTGTAACAATTATTTGCAACTTTTCTTACCATTTCACAGCAAAATTTGAACCAGGGAAGGTGATAGCTATGAAGATTGCAATTTCCGGAAAAGGCGGTGTCGGGAAAACAACTATTGCTGCCGGCTTAATCAGGTACTTTGCCAATAAAGGGTTTGAAGTTATTGCAGTAGATGCGGATCCGGACTTGAGTTTGGGGACATTGTTAGGATTACCTGATAATGAGATAGAAGAGATTAAACCCATTGTTGATATGCGTGAACTCATCCTTGAAAAAACCGGGGAAGGGGCTTATTTTACCCTTAATCCCCAAGTTGATGATCTTTTAGAGGATTTTTCAATCCCCATCGACGATAACATAAAATTTCTAAAAATGGGTGCGGTTAAGCAGGGAGGCAGTTCCTGCTATTGCAGAGAAAACACGGTCCTTCATGCCTTAGTCGCTTCTTTGATTTTACAAAAGGACCAAATGGTTTTGCTGGATATGGGTGCAGGTATAGAACATCTTACCAGAGGCACGGCTAGAGGTGTGGATGTAATGCTAATAGTGACGGAGCCGTCTCGGACTAGCATCCAGACAGCGAAAACCGTTAGATCTTTGGCAGCAGAACTAGGCATTAAACAGATTAAATTTATTGGCAATAAAATTCATGAGACCCAGGAAGAAGATTTTCTTATAAAACATCTGGGTCGGGAGAATTTTTTAAGTTTTCTTCATTATCAGGGAAATGTCAGTGCCCTGTCCATGGAACCAGACAATAGCGGCCTCAACGACTTGGCCGAATTTGTAGAACAATTGGGCCAGAGGCTAGAGAAGGAGGTCGGTATTCAGTCAATAGAGTAATAACGCCTATTTTATTAAATATTTTTTAAGGGGGTATCTCCAAGTGCCAAGATTTAGAGAACCTGAACACACTTCACGGCCTTCCAAGGCACCTAGGGTAGTGGAAAGAAAAAAAAGAGAACGTACCATTGACCCTGCTTCCTTAGAAATGCTGGAAAAGGCCAAAAACGAGAATGTGGAAACTGCTTTTGATCGTTTTTTGGCTCAGCAGCCTCAGTGCCAGTTTGGTTATCAAGGAATTTGCTGCCGTTTTTGTATCATGGGCCCTTGCCGGGTCAAATTTGATGAAGGACCGGCCAGCCGTGGTATCTGTGGAGCTTCTGCCTGGACCATCGTCGCCAGAAGCGTGGGAACCTTGATTTTGACGGGAGCAGCTTCCCATTGTGAGCACTCTAGACATATTGCCGAAACTCTATTGGATAGTGTCACCGGCAAAGCTAATGATTACGGAATTACTGATAAAGAAAAGCTCATGGCTGTAGCTAAAAAACTGAATGTTGAAACTGAAGGCAAAACTCCCGAAGAACTTGCCAGGGAAGTTGCTGAAATTGCCCTGAAAGATTTCGAAAGGCTGCCTGGCCAAGGTGACGCCGTTTGGACCAAAGCATCGATCATTGAACAAAGATACCAAAAATTTGATCAGTGCAATGTAATGCCTTCAGGCATTCATGGAAACATTTCCGATTTACTTGCGCAAGCACATATCGGCAATGACAACGATCCGGTCAACCTGACTTTCAGTGCGATTCGGACCGCTTTATGTGATTTTACCGGTATGACTATTGCCACTGATTTATCCGACGTGTTTTTCGGTACGCCCGAACCGGTTGTAACTGAAGCAAACATGGGTACCTTGAAAGAAAACAAGGTTAATATCGCCCTACATGGCCATAACCCACTCCTCAGTGAAATGGTAGTATTAGCTGCTAAAGAATTGGAGGGTGAAGCTCAAGCTGCCGGAGCAGAAGGTATCAATCTGGTGGGGATTTGCTGTACCGGAAACGAAGTTTTAATGCGTAAAGGTGTACCGTTGGTTACTTCTTATGCTTCTGCCGAATTGGCCATAACTACCGGTGCCGTGGATGCTATGGTTGTAGACGTCCAGTGTATCATGCCGGGCTTAAGGCAGGCGGCAGAGTGTTACCATACCCGATTGATTACTACTTCACCAATTGCTAAGATTCCAGGCTCTTATCATATCGACTTTAACACAGCAACTGCGCTTGAGGATGCAAAGACAGTGGTTAGATTGGCGATTGAAGCCTACAAGGAAAGAGAAGCCTCTCGTGTCAACATACCAAATGTCTGCAATCAGGTAATTGCCGGTTTTGCTTATGAAAGGCTTTTGGAACTGTTTGCCACTGTCAACCCTGATCGTCCCGTAAGTGTATTGACCGACGCCATTCTGTCCGGGGAGCTAAAAGGAGTTGTCAACCTTTGCGGCTGCAATAACTTAAAGACATTCCAGGATAACAGCCATATTGAGATCGTTAAGGAACTCCTGAAAAACGACGTCTTCGTCGTTGCCACCGGGTGTTCAGCCCAGGCCATGGCAAAATACGGACTATTGTCTTCAGAAGCTACAGAAAAGTATGCAGGAGAAGGTTTAAAAGCCTTTCTGAAGCGAATTTCGGAAAAAGCCAACTTAGCTACACCGCTGCCTCCTGCTTTCCACTTCGGTTCTTGCGTCGATAATTCACGGGCTGCTGCTTTACTGATGGATATGGCTCAAGAGCTGCAAGTTGATACACCGAAGGTACCTTTCGTGGCTTCTGCTCCTGAAGCAATGAGCGGAAAAGCTACCGCTATCGGAACTTGGTTTGTAGCTATGGGTGTTCCCACTCATGTTGGTACAATGCCGCCGGTTGAAGGCAGTGAAATGTTCTACGGTATTCTTACTCAGATTGCTTCTGACGTATATGGCGGATATTTCATCTTCGAAATGGATCCGGATGAAGCATCTAAAAAGATTCTAAGTGCATTAGAATATCGTACTTGGAAGCTGGGAGTTCACAGGGAAGTGGCGGAAAGATACGAATCAGCCCTTTGCCAGAACTACTAATAGTGGTGTCGGTTGCCATAAGTTAGGATTTGAGAAGGGGGAGAAATGATGGCCTTGGATTTTGATAAGGTTTACGAAGGCGCTATTCAAGAAGGTAAAGAACCAAAAAGGTTATTTAGGCAAGCAGTCGAAGGGACCATAATCGCTCTGAGTTATGCCGAGATTTTATTGAATCAGGCTATTAGAAAGTATGGTCCGGATGCACCGGTTGCTTATCCTGATACTGCATATTATTTACCCGTTATCCGCTGCCTAAGCGGTGAAGAAGTCACTACTCTAAGACAGCTTGTGCCCATTCTTAACAGAATGAGGAATCAAGTAAAAACTTACGAATACACTTTTGAAAACGCCCGGTTAGCCGGAGAGGCTACACTATATGCGGCTGAAATCATTGAAGCACTACGTTATGTTCGTGGTGAAGTTCAGCAGGTTGAGCCTTGGACTAACTTTATCGGGGACCCTGTTGTTCGTCGCTTCGGAATCAAAATGGTTGACTGGACCATCCCCGGTGAAGCAGTTATCCTAGGCAGAGCCAAAGACAGCAAGAAGCTGGCGAAAATCGTTAACGACTTGATGGGTAAAGGCTTCATGCTTTTCTTAGCTGACGAAGTGATTGAGCAGCTGTTAGAGGAAAACGTCAAGCTGGGCATTGACTATATTGCATTCCCGCTGGGCAATTTTACCCAGGTAGTACATGCTGCCAACTATGCTCTTAGAGCCGGTATGATGTTCGGCGGTATTGCTCCCGGCTTAAGGGAAGAACACAGGGATTACCAGCGTCGCCGGATTAGAGCTTTCATTCTCCACCTGGGAGAACGAGACGACGTAAAAACAGCCGCTGAAATGGGTTGTATTTTCCTGGGCTTCCCGGTCATCACCGATCAGCCCTTGGCAGAAGATGAGCAGATACCTGATTGGTATATGTCTGTCCCCGATTACGACAAGATTGTACAGACAGCCATGGAAGTAAGAGGTATCAAACTAACCAACATTGAGTTGGATATTCCCATTAACTTCGGACCTGCATTCGAAGGGGAAACCATTCGCAAAGGCGATATGTACGTCGAAATGGGTGGTGGACGTACCACTTCCTTTGAATTAGTCAGGACTGTCGGCGAAGACGAAATCGAAGACGGCAGAGTTGAAGTTATCGGTCGTGAACTGGATGAAATAGCTGAAGGAGAAAAGATTCCCTTCGGTATCATGGTTGATATTTACGGCAGGAAGATGCAAGAAGACTTCGAAGGTGTTCTCGAAAGAAGGATTCATGACTTTGTTAACTACGGTGAAGGTTTCTGGCACACTGCCCAAAGAGATATTAACTGGCTCCGGATCAGTAAAGATGCAGTGGCAAAGGGAGCAAAATTCCGCCATATGGGCGACATCCTGGTGGCCAAAATGAAGCAAGACTTCCCGGCTATTGTGGACCGGGTTCAGGTTACCATTTTGACTGATGAGGCAGCTGTTGAGGAGAACATTAAACTTGCCCGTCAGAAATACAGGCAGAGAGATGACCGGATGAGAGGTTTGACTGACGATGCAGTTGATACTTTCTACTCTTGCTTATTGTGTCAGTCCTTTGCTCCCAACCACGTGTGCATTGTGAGCCCTGAACGGGTCGGTCTCTGCGGAGCGGTTACCTGGCTGGATGGTAAAGCGTCCTACGAAATCGACAATACAGGACCTAACCAGCCAATTCCTAAAGGAACCGCTATTGACGATGTTAAAGGTATGTGGCAGTCTGTTAATGATTACCTCTATACCGCTTCGAACCGCAATTTAGAGGAAGTGAACCTCTATACCCTGATGGAAAAGCCTATGACCTCCTGCGGTTGCTTCGAAGCCATTCTGGCCATCGTACCGGAAGCCAATGGGATTATGGTTACCACCAGGGAACACAGCGGTCTCACTCCCTGCGGAATGACTTTCTCCACCTTAGCAGGTATGGTGGGTGGGGGGACCCAGACCCCAGGATTTATGGGAATTGGTAGAAGCTACATTGTCAGCCGTAAATTCATCACCGCTGACGGAGGTATCCGTAGAATCGTTTGGATGCCAAAAGAACTAAAAGAATTCTTAAGAGAAGACTTCGTCCAACGGTGTGTGGAAGAAGGCCTGCCTGAAGACTTCATTGATATGATTGCTGATGAAACTATTGGTACTACCGCCGAAGAGATTCTACCTTTCTTAGAGGAAAAAGGACATCCGGCTCTGACTATGGATCCTTTAATGTAAATACTAACTGCACTATTGCAGAAAGGAGTAAGGAAGAATGGCTTTAACTGGCTTAGAAATCTACAAACAACTGCCGAAAAAAAACTGTGGTGAATGTGGACCTCCAACTTGTTTGGCTTTTGCAATGTCTTTGGCCGGCGGAAAGGCTTCCTTAGACAGCTGCCCTTACGTATCCGATGAGGCAAGGGCCACTTTGGAATCAGCAGCCGCCCCTCCCATAGCCAAGGTCATCGTTGGCGCTGGCGAAAACAGCATTACTATGGGTGATGAAACTGAACTTTTCAGGCATGATAAGAAGTTTTACCACGAAACAGCTATTACTTTAAGAGTTTCCGATGCTCTCAGTGATGAGGAAATTGTCGCAAGAACCCAAAAAATTAATGATCTGGTTTTTGTCCGGGTAGGTCTAGAATACCGGGTACAGGCTATTGCCGTTGAGAACGCTTCCGGTGATGCTGATAAGTTCGTTGCCGCTGTGACAACAGTAGCCAAAAACTCCGGTTTACCTTTGGTTTTAATCTCTGACAATCCGGATGCGATTGCCAAAGCCATAGATATAGAGGGCGTTAACAAGCCTTTAATCTATGCTGCTACCAACGATAATTATGAAACAATGACCAAGCTGGCTATTGAAAGAAATTGCCCCTTAGCAGTAAAAGGCGATAACTTAGACGATTTAGCAAGCTTAGTGGAAAAGGTAGTTGCCTTGGGCAAAAAAGATCTGGTGTTGGATCCCGGTGCCAGAAGCCTTTCTCGTGCTATTGCCGATTTCACTCAGATTCGCCGGCAGGCCATTAAGAAGAAGTTCCGTCCTTTCGGTTACCCAATTATTGCCTTTACTACAGCGGAAGATCCGTTGGAGGAAACAGCCGAGGCATCTGCCTACGTCAGCAAATATGCCAGCATGATTGTTATGAATACTGTTGAAAAGGCTCATATTTTGCCTTTGTTAAGCTGGAGACAAAACTTGTATACAGACCCGCAAGTACCGATTCGGGTAGAAGAAAAGCTTCATGAAGTAGGAAATGTAACCCCAGATTCACCTGTTTACATTACTACTAACTTCTCCTTAACCTACTACTCGGTAGAGGGTGAGGTCGAAGCAACCAAGATACCCAGCTACATTCTTGCTGTGGACACCGATGGTTTATCCGTATTGACCGCTTACTCTGACGGCAAGTTTGAAGCAGATAAAATTGCAGGAGTTATGAAAAAGCTCGGCTTAGAGGAAAAAGTCAACCACAGAAATATCGTCCTTCCCGGACTGGTTGCCGTATTGAGCGGTAAACTTGAAGAAGAGTCCGGCTGGAACGTTATTGTGGGTCCCAGGGAAGCTTCTGCTATTCCCGCTTTTGCCAAGACTCATTTTGCCTAGGAGTGATTGAATGTCAAAATTCTCGGTTACCTTTTTCCCGGAAAACATCTCAGTAGAGGT
Source organism: Clostridia bacterium (assembly GCA_012520135.1). Classification (GTDB taxonomy): domain Bacteria; phylum Bacillota; class DULZ01; order DULZ01; family DULZ01; genus JAAZDD01. The sequence continues at coordinate 20,126 of JAAYOX010000161.1, read as the reverse complement.
TGAAGAAGGCGTTTCCATCAAGCAAGCCGCTGCTTTAGCAGGTATCGAAATAAAAAGTACTTGCGGGGAAGTAGGTACATGCGGCAGATGTGCCGTCAAAGTTCAAGGAGGCAAATACAAGGATTTGGGAGGAAATATCTCCTCCCGCCTCCGCAATTCCGGTCATGTACTGGCTTGCCGTACTGTGGTAGAAGGAGATTTAACAGTCGAAATACCTGCTGAATCCAGACTGGACGAACACCAGGTTTTAGTAGGTCATTCTCAGGAAAAAGGTATTCTGGTAGAAAAAGAGCTGGATTTATTGGAGGGCTACCAATTTAATCCCATTTGTCGCACTGTCTATCTGGAGTTGCCGCCTCCGACCATTACGGAAAATGCCAGCGATTTAACCCGGTTATATGCCGAACTTCGCAAGCATGTAGACTATCCTGATATCCGGATACCTCTGGCTGTATTACAGAACCTGGCAGTAACCTTGAGGGAGGCCGACTGGAAAGTTTCCGTAACCATGGCCTGCTTTAACGGTAGTGCCCAAATAGTCAGCATTGAAGCCGGCGATACCAGAGAGTCGCAGTATGCTGTAGCCGTTGACATTGGCACAACTACGGTAGTAGCCTATCTGGTGAAATTGTCTACCGGTGAAATTATGGGTAGCGCCGGAACGTACAACAAACAAGCACGTTTCGGGGATGACGTTATTTCCCGGATAATCTATGTCAATGAGCCTAACGGTCTTGAACAATTGCATAAAGCCGTTATCGGCACTGTTAACGAACTCATTGACAAACTGACCAAGGAACACGGAATTAGCCCTTCCAGTATTCATGCTGTAATGTCAGCAGGGAATTCCATTATGGCTCACTTATTTTTAGGGTTGACGCCAAAGTACATTCGCTTGGATCCCTATATTCCCACTGCTGCAGACCTACCACCGGTTACAGCGAAGGAATTAGGATTAATGATTAACCCTGAAGGTTGGGTCTTTAGCTTTTCTGCTTTGGCCAGTTATGTTGGAGGAGATATTGTATCCGGGGTCCTCTGTACCAGAATGAGTGAATCCGATGAAATGGTACTTTTTATCGATATCGGTACCAACGGTGAAATAGTGTTGGGCAATCGGGATTTCCTGGTTACTTGTGCCTGTTCTGCCGGGCCGGCTTTTGAAGGCGGAGGTATTACCCATGGCATGAGAGCCATGAAAGGGGCCATTGAACGACTGGTTATTGACCCTGAAACTTATGAAGTTTCGGTCCAAACTGTCGGCAACGGAAAACCCGTCGGTATCTGCGGTTCCGGCCTGATCGATTGTATTGCCAAGCTACGGGATGCGGGCTTGATCGATCGAACCGGTCAATTCCAGCAAGTATCCACTCCTCGTTATCGGATGAATGAGGAGGGACCTGAATTTGTACTGGTATGGGAAAAAGATTCCGGCATCGATAAAGACATCGTAATCACCGAAGCAGATATCAAGAATCTTATTCGCTCCAAAGGTGCAGTCTATGCCGGCATCCGCAGCCTTTTGCAGATGGTATCCATGGACCTGGAGGTTATCGACAAGATTCTGATTGCCGGTGGTTTCGGTAACTACCTCAATTTATCAGATGCGATCAAAATCGGACTGCTCCCTGATGTACCAGAGGAGAAGTACGAATTTGTAGGCAATACCTCAGTAAAAGGAGCCCAATTAGCTTTATTATCCAGAGAGGCCTACAAGGATGCCATTGAAATCGGTCGGAAGATGACCTATATCGAACTGTCAGTAGGTAATACATTCATGGATGAGTTCGTGTCCGCCCTCTTCCTTCCCCATACGGATCTCACTCTATTTCCCTCTGTACCAGTGTAATTAACATTGAAAGGTGGGAACCAATTTGGCACAACATATAGCAGTAGCAGGTAAGGGTGGAACAGGGAAAACGACTTTTGTAGCATTGCTGACCAGGTACCTTCTTGAACGGGAAAAGGGTACTGTTTTGGCGGTAGATGCTGACCCTAATGCCAACTTAAACGAAGCTTTAGGGTTGACTGTAACTTCTTATATTTCCGACATTCTGGAGGAAACAAAAAATCCCAAAGCCATTCCTCCTGGAATGAGTAAAGATATTTTTATTGACTATCGTATGTCTCAAGCTTTAGTGGAGCATGATCATTTGGATTTATTGGTCATGGGCAACCCCCAGGGACCTGGATGTTATTGCTATCCCAGCGATCTGCTACGCAAACAAATTGAGGGTCTTACCGGTAATTACGATTACTTGGTAGTTGATAACGAAGCAGGCTTGGAACATATCAGTAGAGGTATTCTCCCTAAAGTACAACATTTATTTGTGATCAGTGATTCCTCGGCCCGGGGTATCCGTTCAGCCGGAAGAGTGCATCAACTGGTAAAATCTTTAGGCAATAAAGTGGAGAATATTTATCTGATTGTGACTAGGGTAGGAGAAGAAGGAATAGGTGCTTTGCAGGAGGAGATTGAGAAAACTGAGCTTCCCTTAATTGGCACCATTCCCTTGGATCCCTTGGTTGTCAGTTATGACACAGAAGGGAAACCACTGTTTGAATTACCTGATGATTCCGTAGCGCTAAAAGCTGTGTATGGTATCTTACAAAAGGCTAATCTATAGGATCTTAATACGGGTTTCCAATCGAAGCCAGGAAAGGAGAAATCGTGAATGGCCGTAGAAATTCTTAGGGAAAAAAGTAGGGCAAGTGTGCCCGAGGTTACTATCGGAGCTACCAAGGAAGAAGGGGGTACAAGAACTCATACAATTACTGTTGGTGGTGATTCTGCCTTACCTTTCCATCACTTTGAAGGAGAAATCAAAAACCGCCCTGTAGTTGCCTTGGAAGTACAAGACATTGTGCCCCAATGGCACGAGAATTTAACCAAATATTACAGCGATGTAATTGACAACCCAGGCCAGTGGGCCAAAAAATGTGTCGAGGAGTACGGTGCCGATCTTATTTATTTAAAGCTGAACGGTGCTCACCCTGACAATGGCAATAAGTCTGTAGAAGAATGTGTAGCAGTAGTCAAGGATGTACTTGCTTCCGTTGGAGTACCTCTAATTATCGTCGGTTGCGATGACGAGCAAAAAGATAACGAATTATTGGTGGCTGTAGCAGAAGCAACAGCCGGGGAAAACTTGCTTTTCGGTAATGCTGAACAAACAAACTACAAATCATTGACAGCGGCATGTATGGTGCATAAGCATAATATTATTGCCCGTTCACCCCTGGATATTAATATCTGCAAACAGCTCAACATTTTAATCAGTGAGATGAACCTGCCTTTGTCCCGGATCATTATTGACCCAACCATTGGCGGTCTCGGCTATGGCATTGAATACGCTTATTCCATTCTGGAAAGAGCCCGTTTGGGTGCCCTTCAAGGGGACAAAATGCTGTCCATGCCGGTTATCGCCACAGTAGGATACGAATCCTGGAGAACTAAAGAAGCTACCTTGAGCGAGGAGGAGAATCCCAGCTGGGGTGATGCAGAAGAAAGAGGTATCCTTTGGGAAACTACATGTGCCACTGCATTGTTGCAGGCCGGTGTCAATATTTTGTTGATGCGTCATCCAAAATCAGTTGCTTTAGTTAAAAAGCACATTGACGACTTAATGGTTTCCAACAACTATTAAGCATTAAACTCATAATAAAAGGAGGAGTAAAGATGATTATTATTGGTGAACGGATTAATGGCATGTTTAAAGATATTAAACAGGCCATCCAGGAGCGTGACCCGAAGCCGGTGCAGGAATGGGCCAAGCGTCAGGAAGAAGGCGGTGCTCGTGTCTTAGACATTAACGTTGGTCCTGCCGTTTCTGACAAAGTAAGCGCTATGAAATGGCTGGTAGAGGTAACTCAAGAGGTGTCGGATCTACCGTTATGTTTAGACTCTACTGATTTCGTGGCTATTGAAGAAGGCTTGAAGCTCTGCAAAAAGCCGGCTATAATCAACTCCACCTCGGCGGAACGCTCTAAAGTTGAAATAGCGTTTCCCATGGCTGTAAAATATGGAGCAGGCTTGATCGGTCTAACCATGGACAGCAAGGGGATTCCCAAAGACAGCGATAGCCGGTTGGCTTTTGCCATGGAACTGGTGGCCGCTGCCGACGAATTCGGTTTACCAATGGAAGATCTCTATATCGATCCTCTAATCTTGCCCTGTAACGTAGCTCAGGACCATGCTCCTGAAGTTCTGAAAACACTGCAACAGATTAAAATGTTAGCGAATCCGGCTCCCAAAACCGTTTTGGGACTGAGTAACGTATCCAACGGCTGCCAGAACCGTCCCTTAATCAACCGGGTTTACATGGCGATGGCCATGGCATGTGGACTGGATGCAGCCATTGCCGATGCCAATGACGAGGATTTGATTGAAGTAGCTGCCACGGCAGAGATTCTACTCAATCAAAAAATCTACTGCGACTCTTATGTTAAACTATTTATCGAAGGCTAATAATATCCTTGCCGGTGGGGGTGCAGACGTAAAGTCTGCACCCTTTTGACTGTCTACAAAAAGTTAATTGTGTTAATCGAAGGGCCGAATGGGAGCCCAAAACCCTTTTCCATGGCCATAAATAAAATACCGTATTTATACATAAAACACACCTCTGCCGCATATTTTCCTAAAGAAGGATCTGTAGAGAGGTGAGCTGAATTGCTACAAAAAAAGGAACAACTTGAATTGGAGCGGCAGATATTAGACAAGACAGATCTGTTAATCGAAACTCTGATTGAAACTAGTATGTTGGTTGGAGACGAACGAGAACGGAAACTAGAAGCTTCTGCGACAATAGTCTATGATATGGCGGTTTTATTGAAAGAATATTTAGGAGGACATCCGGAACATTTTGAAACCTTACTACGTGAATTGACCAGACAAAAATTGCCAGATGAAAATGTCTTGGGAAGTTTTGGCGATTTTAATGCCTGCTTGGATTATGCGATAACGAGTGGATTAGAGTTATATCAAAATAGCGTCTCTGAAGATTCGGAAGAAGAATTTGTAGAAGAATCGCCGGAAGAAATAGTGGAAGATGTCTCTGTCGAAACCAATGATCTGAACGTGCAGCCTGAACACACCCTCGAAGCTATTGAAGAAGAACAAGCTGTAAGCGAAAGCATGGCTCCACCGGTTGTTGAGGATGAAAACCAGGAGGAAATCAGCCGGGAAACCGTAGAGTCGCCGGCTGATATGGCTGTAGAGGCAGATAATCTAGTAGGAGAACCCGGATCAGAATCGCCGCCAATTATTGAAACAGTTGAATTTGCAGATGAAAATGGGGATTTCTCAGTCCAAAGCGAAGACACAATTCCAATAGCAAACAATGAAACCAACGGTTACCAAGATTACTGGGATTTAGCACTAAGACAAGTCTTTCCTGATACAAGTATTACCAAAGACTATAGCCATAAAGGAATTACTTTCTCTTATTTCTTACCTGAACGAGCCATTGCCATCGATCTGGTACCGAGCGATAAGCGTGAAGCAGTATGGAAAGAATACTATTGCAAGCAAGAGCAAATCAAACTGATTTCTATTCCCGCACTTGAAAATCCACGGCCTCGTCAAATAGTCCGTACCCTCAAACGTTCACTGGCACAAAATGCCATCCAATTTGCCTAAAAAACATTTGACACGGTACTCTATAATTGGTATAATTGCTGTAAGTTGATTCGAGGTTAAAGACAATGCAGGGGAAGAGTAGCTGGTTACGACATTCAGAGAGCTGGCATTTGGTGAGAAGTCAGCATGTGGGACCCAGTGAACGCCACCCCTAAGTTGCAGGCTGAAATTACAGTAAGCTGTGCCGGTTAGTCCCGTTAGAGATGTCTGGGAGCAGATTAGCTCTCGGGTTAAGTTTGGGTTTATACCAATAAGGGTGGTACCGCGGGTAACCTCTCGTCCCTTTCGGATGAGAGGTTTTTTGTTATTCTTTTTAGGTTTTCAGGAAAATTTTAGGCAGGTGGATAAAATGGCGCTTAACATTGAACAGATGATTTCTCCGGTGGTAAAATCTTTACCTCCTTCAGGTATTCGTAAGTTTTTTGATTTAATCGCCGGTTGCCCGGATGTTATTTCGTTAGGTGTTGGAGAACCTGACTTTTCTACTCCGTTGTCCATGCGGATTGCTTCCATCGAAGCATTGCATCGTGGAGAGACCAGCTATACTTCCAACAAGGGAACCCCGGAGTTGAGAGAAGAACTTTCCAAAACTCTTTTTGCTCAACATGGGATTCATTACGATCCCGAAGAGGAGATATTGGTGACCATCGGTGCCAGCGAAGCAGTAGACTTAGCTCTAAGAGCTTTAATTTGCCCTGGTGATGAGGTAATTATTGTGGAACCGGCTTATGTCTCCTATACGCCGTGCACTATTCTGGCAGGAGGAAAACCTGTTTTTATCAGAACAAAGGCTGAAAACGATTTTAAGCTTATGCCGGAAGAATTGGAAGCTGCCATTACTTCCAAAACCAAACTTCTGATCATGGCCTACCCCAATAACCCTACCGGGGCTATCATGACCAGAGAAGAATTACAACCAATTGCTGAAATTATTGCTAAACACAACATTTTGGTGCTATCTGACGAGATCTACTCCGAGATGACTTATGGCCAGAAACACACCAGTATCATTGAACTGCCGGACATGAGAGAACATACCATTTTGGTCAGCGGTTTTTCCAAAGCTTTTGCTATGACCGGCTGGCGGATAGGGTATGCTGCCGCTCCTGCTCAGATATTAGGTGCTATGACTAAAATACATCAATATACTATTTTATGTGCTCCCATCATGGCCCAACAAGCTGCTTTAGAAGGGTTACGCAACGGGGCCCGTGAGGTAGAAAACATGGTGCAGCAATATAATTTCAGGCGACAGTTTGTTTACTCCAGACTACTGGACATGGGACTGGAATGTTTTGAACCGAAAGGGGCTTTCTACATTTTCCCCTCTATAGCTAATACCGGCTTTAGTTCGGAAGCATTTGCCGAAATGTTGTTGGAAGAAGAAAGGGTAGCGGTAGTACCCGGTGAGGCTTTCGGTGCTTCCGGCAAGGGGCATATCCGTATCTCCTATGCTAATTCCTTTGACAATCTGAAAGAAGCTATGAACAGGATGGAACGTTTTATTAGAAGGCACCAGCTAAAAACAATGGCTAATTAGAGGATAAGTGATCCCTCTCCACGAACTAGTAAAGCAATTTTGTACAGTGGGGAGGGATTTTATTTGAAAATAACTTTTTTTGGTGCCGCAGAAATTGTTACCGGTTCCTGCTACATGATCGACACCGGTACTTCAAAATTCCTGGTGGATTGTGGCTTATTCCAAGGTTCGAAAACGATCAAAGAGCGAAATTACGGGGATTTCCCTTTTAACCCTGCAGAGATCGATTTCTTGATCTTAACCCATGCCCATATTGATCACGCCGGTTTAGTGCCTAAACTTTATAAGCATGGTTTTGCCGGACCGGTATTTACCACGACAGCCACTGCCGAATTATGTACCGCAGTTCTACCGGATAGCGGTTATATTCAAGAAATGGAAGTGGAGCGCAAAAACAGAAAAAACCGGCGTTCCGGCTCGCCCCTATTGGAGCCCATTTATACAGCCCAAGATGCCCAAGATTGTTTAAAACACTTTCAGGGTGTCCATTACGATGAATTCTGGGAAGTCTACCCAAACATAACCGTTCGTTTCCGGGATGCAGGTCATATTTTGGGCTCCTCTATTGTGGAAATATGGATTGATTGCCCCGATGGTAGGACCTGTAAAATTGTTTTTTCCGGAGATTTAGGCGCTCAGGATCGCCCATTGGCTAATGACCCAAGCATCATCGATCATGCCCATTACTTAATAGTAGAATCTACTTACGGGGACCGGCTCCACAAAGCACCAGGCAACCGTAGGGAAGCTTTGGCTCAAGTTATCCAGGATACTTTTAGGCGAGGCGGCAATGTCATTATTCCTGCTTTTGCTATTGAAAGAACCCAGGATTTATTATACAATTTGCACCTTCTCATTCAAGAGGGAAAAATTACCGGAGAAAATATTTATATTGACAGTCCATTAGCGATCAGAGCTACTGAAATTTTCTGTCGTCACCAGCACCTGCTTGATGAAGACTACAAAGAATTACGAAAGTCTTCCCAAAGCTCGTGTCCACTGCTCTTGCCTGGCTTACAATTCAGCCGCACTCCGGAAGAATCTATGGCTCTTAACAAAATCAATGGGGGAGCAATCATTATTTCTGCCAGCGGTATGGCCGATGCCGGGCGCATCAAACACCATTTGAAACATAATTTGTGGAAACCCGAGTCTACAGTGGTATTCATTGGCTACCAAGCAGCAGGCACCTTGGGTAGGCGGTTGATAGAAGGTGAAAAACGGGTTAGAATACACGGAGAAGAAATACAGGTAAGAGCTCAAATCGTTAATCTAGAGGGTTTCTCAGCCCATGCAGATCAGGCGGAAATACTGGATTGGGTCTCTCATTTCAAAAATCCACCCAAAAAAATCTTTGTAACCCATGGAGAGCCGAAATCCTCTCTTGCCCTGGCTCAAAGGCTACAAGAACAATTAAATATTGATGCGGTGGTGCCTAAATATTTAGAAGAACATGAACTGCTATCCCACTTAAAAACGGAAATAGATGTTCAGTCTACTATTACGAAAGAAAAACTTTATGCCATAGCCCAACGCATAACCGATACAATGAACCGGTTAATCGAGACGGAAACAGACCAGCAAAAAGGCTATGATATCTATAATCTCCTGACCAGTATGGAGAACTTACTCAAAGAAAGTTAACAGGCTAATTCCTAATAACAATAAGGAAAAGCAGTTTTTTGCTTACCTGGAGGACTGCTCAATCCGTGGACCAAGAGCTAATCGGTGTTAATCAAAGGGCTGAATTGCAGCCAAAATCAAGAGAGCGAAGGGACCTGAGGGATAAAGCACCCGCAGGGTGCGCCTTCGGAGGCATCCGAGACGACTGAGCTCATCCCCAAACCGGGCTCCTCCGCTGCCCGCGATTAACACCGATTGGAAAATATAGTTTGTTGACATGCAAGAGCAGCCCTTTGTTTATCCAAGGGACTGCTCTCTGAACATGGAGTCCGGCACTACCAGTTTCATAACATAAAGGTTTACCTCACAAATATGTAAAGCAGTCATATGTTCCAGAACTTCCTTAATTCTGACCTGAGCTGCCTTCAATAGGGAGGGGAGGGGTTTACCGTAAAGTACCGTTAAATCCAAGTTAATAACAGTACCTTGCGTCACATCTTGGATGAGGATATGTTGTACTTTAATGATCTCCTTAAAATCGATGACAGCTCCTCTGATGATCTCCTGGATGGCAACGTTAGTAATATAAAACTTGCCGAAATAGTTAAAAGTAGGGCGAACAACTGTCTGGCTAACCCAAAGTTGGCTGGTAGGCCCAGACTGATGCTTTTTAGGAAACCGGACATGAAGGGGATCAGTCAACACCCCTGACAGTCTTGGTTTTACTGCCACAGTGGGAGCGGGAATTACATGCTTGCCAAAATAGTGCCGAACTTTTTTAGCTTTATTAATTTCAGCAGGTGTTGCCACATCTTCTATATTCAAATATTTTTCAGGTTGGCTTAAACCCAGCCTGACTGTAATTCTATCAACCATTTCTTTAGATGTTCCCAATACCAATATACAACGAGGAGCAATTCTTTCCAGTTCCTCCTTGACCTGTTTGGCATGTTCAGGGTCGGTAAAAAGGGCTGTCTTAATGGCCCCAATGGCTGTTGTTTGTTTCTTGGCGGAAATTCCTGCTAAAATATTATGATCTCTAATCAGCAACCCATCATCAATCAGAACTTCCGCGCCGTATTCATGGGCCACCAACAATGCCCGATGGCTCTTGCCCGTTCCGCTGGGACCCACGAGAGCTATAATTCGCATCAACTAAACCTCCAGCAAATTGCCTTTTTTATTTCTTTCTTAATTATAATACAAAATGGAACTATTTGGAGTAATTAAAGCTAACTAGAGATAATTACTTTTGGTACATCATTGTTTACCTATCCACTTGGCTATAGTATTGCCCAAATTTTTTCCGGGACAAGATGATGGATCAACTTGAAGGAAATAATGTGCAGACCATGGAGAAAAATGTTACAATGGACTAAAACAATAACGGAGGGTGAGGCATGACAGACTACAGTCTTTATGTAAAATTTACTTCAGAGCTCATGGTTAATGGGGCCGTTACCCTTCCTAATCTGCTTCTTAGCAGTTATAAAAAAATGGGACTTAATGAGACTGAATTGCTGTTGCTAATCCATTTATGGCGTTTTGAGCAGGAAGAGAGAAAAAGCTACCCTACCCCTAAAGAGCTATCTTCCTACATGACCATCAGCAGTGATGAAATACAAGAATTACTGGCAGGAATGATTGAAAAGAAAGTCTTAACCGTTGAGCATATTTATGATCCTAACAATCAGCGGTGGACGGATCGCTTTTCTTTTGCAGGCCTGTTTGACCAGTTGATGGAGCATTGGGCGCTATTAAAGGCACAACAGCTGGAAAGCGAAAAAAAATCCGGTCTTCAGCTTTCTGCTGAAGTGGCTCAAAGCCTGTTTCAAGCCTTTGAAGAGGAGTTTGGCCGGCTACTATCTCCCTTTGAAAGTAATCAAATCCTGGAATGGTGCTATAAAGATAAGTATTCCCCTGAATTAGTACTGGAAGCATTGCGGAAAGCCAGTATCAGAGGTGTTAAAAATTTGAAATACATCGATTCCATTCTATTAGATTGGTCCAAGCATAATATATCCTCACTGGCAGAAGTAGAGCAGTACGAATTACAATTCCAAGCTCGACAGCAAGCCAAAAAAGGAACATCCAAAGGCAAAAGCCTGGAACGGAAAGAAGAAGAGATCAAGAAAAAGATTGATAAATATAAAGATGTATACATGTAATAATGTATACACCTAAACCACATTTTCCTATTCAGCCCACTGACTAACACCGCTTAGCCTTTTGTCGACAGTCTGAGATATATACATGAATTAAAGGAAGTAGATAAAATGCTAAAAGATAATAAGAACGGAGAAGTTAAGTGCAGTTTGTGCCAAGACAGAGGATTTATTATTAAAAATGAGATTGCCCACCGTTGCAGTTGCGTAAAGCAAAGAGCCTTGGAAGGATTAATTCGGCACTCCAATTTAGGCCGGTTACATAGCCAGTGTTCATTTGCCGGTTTTTCTTTTTCCTATTATCCAAACTCCCTGGATAAAGAGGCCGCTATCACTTATTATGAAAATGCTCAAAAGGCTTTTAAAGCGGCCAAAGCCTTTGCCGAAGCATTTGTAGCCGGCAATTATCATGGCCCGGGACTGGTTTTCACCGGTCCGGTAGGTAGCGGCAAAACTTTTCTAGCCAGTGCTGTTGCGAACCATGTCTTAGCTAAAGGAAAACAAGTGCTGTTTAGCGTAGTGCCGGATTTATTGGACGAAATCAAAGCTACTTACGATCGAAGCAATCCAAGCGCTATAGATGAAATGGCTATTTTGGACGGGGCCAGAAATGTAGAACTGTTAATTCTGGATGATTTGGGAGTGCACAATTATACGGACTGGACCGTGAACAAAATCTACTCTATTCTAAATTATCGGGCAAATCACCAGCTGCCGGTTGTAATTACCACCAACCTAAGTCTAGCGGAATTAGACACTTACTTAGGGGAGAGAACCACCTCCAGAATTCTCCAACTCTGCCGGGTTTACCGGTTAGCCAGTGTTCAGGATATCAGGTATTTAAAGTCAAAGGAGCACTCTTTAGAATAAACATACAATTATTGCAATATGTAGATAGCTTTGTAAGAACTTATTAATAAAAATTACTATAATTGTGGTTGCGTCCCACATTATTCGGTAGTATAATAACAGTGAACGGAATAAATAGCACGGTGAACGGTAGTAAATGCAAGTTAAGCCGTTTGCAGTTGGAGAGGAGGGCGTCTATGGATGCAGGAATGTTAGAAATTCCGGTCGGTGTTTCCAACCGGCACGTGCACCTGTCTCAGGAGCATTTGGAGCAATTGTTTGGACCAGGATATGAATTGACTATTTGGAAAGATTTAGTGCAACCCGGGCAGTACGCCAGCAAAGAAACTGTTTCCGTAGTCGGTACCAAAGGGATTATTGAGAACGTAAGGGTTTTAGGACCGGTACGAAAGAAAACACAAGTAGAAATATCTAGAACCGATGCTTTTAAGTTAGGGTTGAAAGCACCGATACGTGATTCGGGAGACCATGAAGGCACCTCCGGTTGCGTTTTAGTAGGTCCAAAAGGAATGGTATCCATCAATTCAGGAGTGATCATCGCTGCTAGACACATCCATATGACCCCAGTTGAAGCCGGTATGTACGGTTTACATGATAAAGATAGAGTAAGTGTGTTGGTAGACGGAGAAAGAGCTTTAGTATTTAATAATGTCTTGGTTAGAGTGAATAAGAACTTTGCCTTGGAAATGCATGTTGATGTAGATGAGGCTAACAGCGCTTGGCTTAATACCGGTGATAAAGTAACCATGATTAACAAAAACCAAACCCTTTGTTTAGTAGGGTAATAACATAACACCCCGGCCATTTGCCGGGGTTTTTTGTTTACAACTAAAAGGGCATATGTTATATAATGATGGTAGGGCACTAATTGCAATACACAGGAGGTTTTCCAATGAAGATCCCTATTTGTGATACCTGCAAGATAAAAAACGTTGAGGGTGTTGTCTGTCGTCATTGTGATAACTACTATTGTTATGACTGTCTGGATCTACATAAATCCAATTTGCGCCCCTGTCCAACTTGTGGCGAATTTATTTGTAGCGAATGCTTTGAAGGTATGGTGGAATGTGATAATCCACGACATAAATAACCATGTAAACAAAAAATGGCTGGGTATCTATCTACCTAGCCATTAACTATCTTTATGGCGCGCCCGACAGGATTCGAACCTGTGACCTCCGGACTCGGATTCCGTTACTCTATCCTGCTGAGCTACGGGCGCAATTACAAACTATATTATAGCTCATTTGCGAGCCTCTGTCAAAAGTATATTTAGCATCGGGTTTGAAAATCCACTTGCGCAAAACAAAAAACCTTGGTAATATTGTGTTAAGAACCCTGTATACAATATGCACAAGGAGGAGCTTCCATGGACTACCTGGTTACCTGGAGTAACGGAGAAGAAGTTGAGTACTTGTTCTTGCCGGAAGGGTCTAATTTGGAGGAATTTTTGGAAGCAGACAAAAACTATATTGTTACTTGTCTCAACGGTTAATATACCGGCCTGTACAGCCGGTTTTTTCTTTTTGTTGCTAAATTATTGCTCTTGAGCTATCATCATATTAGCAAATATTTTTAGGCGGTGATGATTTGGTACAATCAGGGCTAGCCGTAGCGTTCACTAAAGCTAAAGAAAGACTGCAAAAAAGCGATCCTTCTATACTATCAATGCAGACAGGCACTAATTTGGATGAGGGATCACAGCTGTTATCATTCATGTCTTTGGGAGACAAATACATAGTCTCATTTCCTGCCTGGAATGTTCATAAGGAACCTAATATTAAAGCTATTCCTAAATTCGCCTTATTAACTCTACATTACCTGTTATCAAAACCGGTGCCTCCAACAGGTTCTTGGATTTCTTTTAAAGAACTACCGGGAGGAGCCCTCTACCAGACTCCTTTTCAGAACAGAACCACCGGCAGGCTCTTCAGAACCCTAGGAAGCACAGGTTTAAAGCTATTGAGTCAGGCTTACCAAAACCTGGGGGGAGAACCCATGTCCGGCGGTGATATGGCCTTTAAATTCAGCCTGTTTCCCTATGTACCGTTAGGTTTAGTTATTTGGGAAGGCGATGACGAGTTTCCTCCCTCAGGCAATATTCTCTTTGACAGTAATGCTCTCTATTTTTTGACTACCGAAGACTATGCCGTATTAGGAGAATATCTGGTTGAACAGTTAATTGCCAATTTGCCTAATAAGTAACACTGGTCGCGAAGAAGGAGTTATTGGCATGTATAAATTGCCGGAAGATCCCTTGCAAAACATTAACGCAAAAATAGACTATTATCAACAGGAACTGGAAGCTTTAAAAAAGCAAAAGGAATTCCCTTTCATATACATGGTTGTTGCCTTGCCGACTACTGCCGTTTTTATCGTATTGGCTATAGTGTCAGATGGACTAATTGATTTTACCGTTGCCATCACCGGTGCCCTGTTTTTTTCTCTATTGTTTACCTGTGCCTATTTAGTTTTATACCAGCCTAACAGAGAAGAAATGCAAGGGCAATTACAAAGGCAATTGTCTGTTTTACACAGAGAAAAAAACAAGCTGGAAGCAGGCTTAAGAGGGGAAAAAGAAGTCGCCTATATTCTGGGGTGGTTACCCAAACAATACATTACTCTTAATAATATTTATTTATCCGGCCCGGAGTTTGAAACCCAACAATTTGATCATATTGTAATTGGCCCTCCGGGGGTAATCCATTTAGAAACAAAAACCATCAACGGTGCTATCTTAATTGATGACAAAGGCGACTGGACAGTGTTACGGGCTACCCAGAATAAGATTAATCGAGAAGGAATGGACAGCCCTTTACCACAAATCCAGCGTCACGAAGCCATATTACAGAGCTTTTTTAAGGAAAAATTTCCGGATCTCTCCATTCCTACCTATGGTATCGTGGTCATGGCTAACAGTCGCACTATAATAGAAGGGCAGGATCCCCATCTCACCGTTTTAAAAAAAGACAAACTCAATGAGTATATTAAATCCTTGCAAACCAATCCTCCGTTAACCCAGGAGGCTATTAAAACTATCGCTCTGTCTCTTATTGAACATCATCAAGACCTTTCTTGATAATGTTTTTTTTTTGGCAGGATTTTCGTTTTTAAACTAGAATCCTATCTCACAAGAAACAAGATTGTCAATAATCAGAATGTTCTTAAGGAGGAGTGGGTCAGTGAAACTATTTGAGTACATGGGAAAAGACCTGTTCCGGCAATACGGAATCCCTACCCCAAAAGGTAAAGTGATCCGTACGGCCGGTGAAGCAGGTCCGGTAACAGAAGAATTAGGGAACGTGGTAATCAAAACACAAATTTTATCCGGCAAAAGGGGTAAAGCAGGCGGTATTAAATTTGCGGATCAGTCTTCAGACGCTATAGAAGCAGCCAATAGTATACTGGGGAAAGAATTCAACGGATTAGTGGCCGAAGAAGTTTTAATAGAGGAAAAATTGCCAATTGAGAAAGAACTTTATCTGGCCATAGTAATGGAGGGCTCCCTTCGAGGACCCATTTTGCTGGCTTCCCAATATGGGGGTATGGATATTGAAGAGGTTCCGGAAGCCAATATAATAAAAATGCCTATAGATATTCATGTAGGAATCCAACCCTACCTGTGCCGGGAAATAGCAAGAAAGCTTGAATTGACCGGAGATATCCAGCAGCAATTCTCAAAAATGCTACCAAACTTATACCGGTTGTTCAAAGAGAGAGACTGTGAAATGGTAGAAATCAACCCGCTAGTGATCGCTGATGGCAAACTCGTTGCTGCCGACGCCAAAATCACTATTGACGACGAGGCTTTGTACCGCCAACCTGATTTGCCCAAAGTAGAAGAACGAAACGAGGCGGAACAGAAAGCTCATGCCATCGGTTTATCTTTCGTACAGTTAGACGGTGACATTGCCATTATGGCCAATGGGGCAGGCATTACGATGGCTACCTTGGATGTAATTAACCATTATGGGGGCTCACCGGCCAACTTTTTGGATGCCGGCGGAGGAGCCAACGTAGAACAAACTGCCGCTGCTTTGGAACTCCTGCTTAGCACAAATCCAAAAGCCATCTTCATCAATATTTTCGGCGGTATTACCAGATGTGATGATGTGGCAAGAGCCTTTCTACAGGTCAATAGCCAAAAATCCATCGATGTTCCCGTAGTCATCCGTTTGGTTGGCACTAATCAGGAAGCCGGTGTTAAACTGCTCCAAGAGCAAGGAATTGTAGCTTACGAGCACATGCAGGAGGCTGCCATGAAAACTGTAGCTTTAGCGAAAGGAATGGTTGAGTAACATGGCTATATTCATAAATTCTGATACTAGAGTAGTTGTGCAGGGCATTACAGGAAAGCAAGGACGTTTTCATACCCAGCAAATGCTAAAATACGGTACTAAAATTGTGGCCGGTGTATCCCCCGGCAAGGGTGGCCAGGAGGCAGAAGGGGTTCCGGTCTATGACAGTGTATTTGCAGCCGCCAAGGAACACCAAGTAGACGCAGGGGTTCTTTTCATCCCGGCTGCCTTTGCCAAAGATGCTGCTTTGGAAGCTATTGACGCCGGATTAAAATTGCTGGTATGTATTACTGAACATATTCCTTTACATGATGCGGCGGAAATTATGGCATTTGCTAAGAAGAGAGGTGCAACCATTGTTGGCCCCAACACTTTCGGCATTGTATCCTCCGGCCAGTGCAAAATCGGCATCATGCCTAATCAGTTCTTTACTCCCGGTCCCGTGGGAATAGTAGCCCGTAGTGGTACTCTCAGCTATGAAATTGTTGGCAACTTGTCCCATGCAGGCTTTGGCACCAGTACGGTAGTAGGCATGGGTGGAGATAGGATTGTCGGCTTGAATTTTATCGATGTTCTAACCCAATTTGAACAAGATCCGGATACCAAAGTAATTATCCTGGTAGGGGAAATAGGCGGTTCCAGTGAAGAAGAGGCGGCCGAATACATCAAAGAAAATATCTCTAAGCCCGTAGTAGCCTATATAGCCGGTCAAAGTGCCCCCCCGGGAAAAAGAATGGGACATGCAGGAGCAATTATTGAAAGAGGCAAGGGAACTTATCAAGGCAAAATTGATGCACTGAAAGCAGCCGGTGTACACGTAGCAGCGTTGCCCTATGAGGTGCCCAACATTATCAGAGAATTGAATATTTTCTAGAGGAGGTTCTTTGGTGAGTAATAATAACCATCAATTAAAGGAAAAATTCGATCAATGGCAAAGTTCTATAGAGGCAAAACTGAGTAAACACCCGGAAAGTAAATCTTCATATGCAACCGATGCCGGCATCCCTGTGTCCCGGCTGTACACTCCTTTAGATGTCTCCGGCAACTATGAGGAACAACTGAACTTTCCCGGAGAATACCCCTACACCAGGGGCATCCAGCCTACAATGTACCGGGGCCGTTTGTGGACAATGAGACAGTACGCTGGTTTTGGATCCGCCAAAGAAACTAACGAACGTTTTAAATATCTATTATCCCTGGGTCAAACAGGTCTAAGTGTTGCTTTTGACTTGCCGACCCAAATCGGTTATGATTCTGATCATACTTTTGCTCAAGGGGAAGTCGGCAAAGTAGGCGTAGCAATTGATAGTTTGGAGGATATGGAGATCCTCTTTGACGGTATTCCTCTAAATAAAGTCAGTACATCCATGACGATCAATGCTCCGGCAGCCATTTTACTGGCGATGTATATTGCCGTAGCTGAAAAGAATGGTGTCGATGCGGGGCAACTCCGGGGCACAATTCAAAACGATATTTTAAAAGAATATATTGCCAGAGGTACATATATTTTTCCGCCGGAACCTTCTATGCGTTTGATCACAGACATTTTTGCTTACTGTTCCGAGCAGGTGCCAAATTGGAATACCATCAGTATTAGCGGATATCACATCCGGGAAGCGGGGGCTACCGCCGTTCAGGAAGTGGCCTTCACTCTTGCCAACGCCATTGCTTATGTTCAATCTGCAATTAATGCCGGCTTGGAAGTAGATCAATTTGCCCCCAGGTTGTCATTCTTTTTCAACGCACACTTAAACTTCTTTGAGGAAATAGCCAAATTTAGAAGTGCGAGACGGATTTGGGCCAAAATCATGAAAGAACAATTCCAAGCACAAAATCCTAAATCCATGATGCTTCGCTTTCATACCCAAACAGCAGGGTGTACATTAACGGCCCAACAGCCTAATGTGAATATCCTTCGGGTTGCTTACCAAGCCCTAAGTGCTGTTTTAGGCGGTACTCAGTCTCTCCACACCAACTCTAAAGATGAGGCTTTGGCATTACCCAGTGAAGAAGCAGTCACTATCGCTTTAAGAACACAGCAGGTAATCGGCTATGAAATTGGCGTCACCGAAACCGTAGATCCCTTAGGAGGAGCTTACTTCGTAGAAAAAATGACTGATGAGATCGAAGAAAAAGTTTGGGAATACTTAAAGAAAATTGAGGATAAAGGCGGGGCAGTGAAAGCTATTAATGACGGTTACCAGCAAAGGGAAATTCATAGCAGTGCCTATCAATACCAAAAAGCCGTGGAAACCGGAGAGAAGGTAGTAATAGGGGTCAATAAGTTCCAAGTGGAGGAAGAACCCCCCAGCGGCCTGTTGAGAGTCGATCCCCGGGTAATGGATGAGCAAAAAGCAAAATTGCAAGCTTTACGGAGCTCCAGGGATAACGCCAGGGTAGATGCCTCATTGGCCAAACTCAAAGAAGCGGCCAATACCAATGAAAACCTAATGCCTTATATCCTGGATGCGGTTAAGAGCTACGCAACCATAGGAGAAATCACTAATGTATTAAAAGAAGTATTTGGTGAATACCAGCAAACAGTCAGTCTGTAGAGGAGGTAAAGACATGGGTAAACCCATTAGGGTTTTAGTGGCTAAAGTTGGGTTGGACGGCCATGATCGTGGAGCTAAAGTTGTTGCCCAAGCTTTAAAAGATGCCGGGATGGAGGTAATCTATACGGGTCTCAGGCACACACCCGAACAGGTGGTGGAGACCGCACTACAGGAAGACGTACAAGTAATCGGGATTAGCACTCTGTCCGGTGCCCACCTATATCTAATTCCACCGGTAGCTCAATTGTTGAAAGAAAAAAATGCCTCGGATATCATGCTGTTAAGCGGTGGTATTATTCCGGAGGAAGACCACGCTGCCTTAAAAGAAGCAGGAGTTGCAGCTATTTTCGGTCCAGGGACTTCTACCGAAGATATTGTGACATTTATTAAAAGCAATGTATCTTGATTTAAGGAGGTGAAATATTGCGTAAGATTGACCATATCGGCATCGCCGTATCAAATTTGGAAAATGCTTTAAAGTTTTACCGGGACATTTTAGGCTTAGAAGTAAAAGACATTGAAGAAGTTCCGGAACAAAAAATTAAAGCCGCCATTATTCCGGTGGGAGAAAGTAAAATCGAATTACTGGAAGCCACTTCCCCCGACAGCCCTGTAGCTAAGTATATTGATTCCCGCGGGGAAGGGATTCATCATATTGCACTACAAGTTTCCGGTTTGGAGGACATCCTGAAAGGACTTGCAGCATCAGGTGTCCGACTGATAGACAAAGAGCCAAGAATTGGTGCCGGCGGCAACAAAATTGCCTTCCTCCACCCTAAGTCTACCAATGGTGTATTATTGGAACTATGCGAACCAGAACAGGCAGGTGAGTAGTAGTTATGGAAAGTATTAAACTAAACGACCTAAAAGAACGATTAGCTAAAATTGAAGCAGGCGGAGGAGCCAAACGGATTGAAAAACAACACCAAGCAGGCAAATATACCGCCCGGGAAAGAATTGCAATGCTATTGGATCCCGGTAGCTTTGTGGAAATTGGTCAATTTGTAACCCATAGGGCTACTGAATTTGGGATGGATAAAGTAGAGTCGCCTGCAGAAGGAGTTATTACCGGCTACGGTTTGATTGAAGGACGGCAAGTATATGTATATTCCCAAGACTTTACCGTCATCGGTGGCACTTTAGGGGAAATGCATGCCGCTAAAATCTGCCGCGTAATGGACTTGGCCTTGAAAACAGGATGCCCCATTATCGGCATCAACGACTCCGGCGGGGCTAGGATTCAAGAGGGAGTTGACGCCCTTAACGGATACGGAGAAATATTTAAACGCAACACCCTGGCCTCCGGAGTTATTCCCCAGATTTCCGTTATCCTCGGTCCTTGTGCCGGCGGAGCAGTCTACTCTCCGGCCCTAACCGATTACATATTCATGGTGGAAAACACCAGTCAAATGTTTATCACCGGCCCTCAGGTTATTA